>JACRIJ010000107.1 GCA_016220095.1 Planctomycetota bacterium
AGCCCATATTTTTACATCCTCCTGTAAGTTGATGTTTACAAAAAATTTTTGGCTGGGCGTAATTATAACACTCGCTATAAGGCAAGTCAAGAAAAAAGTGCTTTTGAAATTCCGTGTATTTTTTCACACCTTCTCAGTGAACTACAACGAAACCTGCGCAAAAGCCTACCGAAGGGCAAACATAGACTTAACGAGACTTTGAAGAGACTCGTTACGAAACTAATAGTGTGTGAGAATGGCAGGTAACAATAAGTTCGTGACCCGTTTCCCGTGGGCCGTGATCCGTTTAAACGGGAACCGGGATCCGAAATCCGCCGTCCGAGACTCGACGACAGGTAATCGACGTCCGGCACCCGGAATTCGGCCCCCGGATCCCGGAACCCGGAGCTCGGACAACGTCCTTCCTTCTCCATTCTTCCTTCTTCATTCTTCGTACGAGTCCCCTGTTTATCCGTTCACTGATGACTTACGGCAAGGCCCAGTTTTTTGTTGACATCCATATGTTTTTTCTGCTATAATTATGTATATTATGAAAAAACTATCGAAAGGTATTCTTATCGCGTTTATCGCCGCCGTTGCTTTCCTGAACGGTTATGCGGAGGAAAAACCGCAAGCGCCGCCCCCGCCTCAGCCCCTGCCGCCGGTTATTCTTACGGCTGAGGAATGCCAGGAAATTGAAGCGCAACTGCTTGAACTTGACGGCCTCAACAAAGACCTTCGCGCGTCTGCGCGGAAATATTTCAACAACCTTCCGGGCAAACTGGAATCCCGCCTTACGGACGCCATGCGCAAAGGCGCACCCGACGAAAAAGCCCTTGCCGCAATAGCAAAATGGCTTGACAACGACAAATCCGTAAGGAAAAGCCTTGCCGAATTACTTACGGATCCGAACCCGAAAACCCGCCGCTTTGCCGCCGCCGCACTGCGCATGGAGATTGACAAAACCACTATACAACCGCTTCTTGACGCGTTCAAAGATGAAACCGACATTGACGCCCTCCTGTCTCTCAGCGAAACACTCGGCTCGCACCGGCTTGAAAAACAGCCGAAATTCGCGGAAGCGATAACAGCCGCGCTGAATGAATATCAACAAACCAATCAACCGAATATCACGCAGGAAAAACGGTTCGGCATGGATTTCATATTGGCATTTTCCGAACCTGGCCGCGAGAATTCCATGTATTATTTGACAAACTTCAAGACCGTTGCCGCAATTAAGGCCTATGCCCGTTATTTTCTGATATACAAACAAATGCCGCGACAGGACGTCGGCGTTAATATTGCCGAAGCATTTATTAAGCAGGATGAATTCACGGCGCTTAACCCCATTCTCGCAAATCCTGATTTCAAAGAGCTTATTTTCACCGCCCTCGCCGAAAAACGCGCCTACTCCGCCCTCCTGGGCATTATCCAGAAAGGTCCGGATGAAGTAAAATTCACCGCACTTAAAACGTTTGAAGATTGCTTTGACCCGGCAAAATTCTATCCCAAATACGGCCTGTGCGATAAGCTGTTCCCTTTGCTTTCCGACGCGTCTGAAGTGGAATTTGAAGAAAACGGAGAAAAAAAACAGGTCAAACTGTCTGCTATCGCCGTGCAGTTCCTGCAAAAGATTTCAGGACAAAAGTTTGATTATGAAGGCCCTGAAAAGGCAGTTGAAAAGGCCAAAGACTGGTGGGAACGCAACAAGGACGGCATCCTGCGCGAATGCATAAATTTTGCCATCAAGGAAGGCGTGAAGTATCTGCAAAGCAAATCCGAAGCAGACGGAAAAATCATAAGCAAAGGCAGTTTCGCCGGATACCCGCTGGGACTGACTGCTATAGCGTGCTATGCCATGCTCAAATCAGACGTTCCCGTGGACGATCCCGCCGTGGAAAAAGCCCTCGGATTCATAATAAAATCCGGAACTGCCTGCGAAAATACGTATCAGATTTCCCTCGCGGCAATGGCGCTTGCCACGGCGCTCCAGCACGTTGGCGAAATGGAAAAGAAATCCACTACAGTAAGCAAAAAGAAAATGCTTGAAGCGCTTGAACTTACCGCGAAATGGCTCATAGAAGCACAGGGGCGCCAGGGCGCGTGGACTTACGGCAAGGCGGGCACGGGCGAGCAATACGACCATTCCTGCACGCAATTCGCCATGCTCGGGCTATACGCGGCGGCTATCTCCGGCATAAAAATACCCGAAGAAATCTGGCAAAAATCACGCAATCACTTTGTCGGCATCCAGGTACCGGACGGCGGCTGGAGTTATTCCGGCAACGCGGGCTCATCAATGAGTATGACCTGCGCAGGCATCGCAAGCCTGATGATAGCGGATTACCGGTGCCGCTTATTCAAAGAAGCAGACGCCAAACTGGATAAACCGGAAAATAAACAGCAGATAGACAAGGGATTCCAATGCCTGCAGGCGATTGTCGGCAATTCATTTGACAAATCATCCGTCAACCTGTACGCGTTATACAGCATTGAACGCGCATGCATGATGGCAGGCCTGATTAAGATAGGCGATATTGATTGGTATAAGAAAGGCGCTGAAGCGCTTCTATCAGTGCAGAAATACGACGGTTCCTGGGACAGGTCATACGGCGATATTGTTGATACATCCCTGGCAATCCTCTTTTTGAGAAGAGCGTTTATGCCCGGCGTCTCCGTGCAGTCCGCTGAAATAGGCGCTCCGGTTGAACAAAAACCCGTAAAAGCGCCCGAACCCCCGAAACCGGATGAGCCTATTAAACCGCCTATGCCCGTTCCCGCGCCTCCGGCACAACCCGTACCGCCGCCTGCGCCTCAACCCAAACCAGAACCTCCCCAACCCGTTGAACCCCCGAAACCTCCTGAAGAAGAACCCAAAACGCCGGTAATAAAACCGCCGTTCTAACGGATAAAGATGAAAAATGGAAAATGAAGAAGGAAGGACGTAACGAAGTCCTGAGTCTGAAGTCTTGCGTCTGGAGTCACGACTCAAGACTCTACAGCTTTTTCTTCCTGCCGGCAAACCGATACAGCAAATAACTTAGAACCGTTGCTATTACAAAGACAAACACCGCACCAATAACGCCTGCCAGACCTGTGGAAAGTTTTTCATTTTTGACGCCCGGCACCGTGTAGTCCGGCAAAGGCGCGTTCTTCCACGCGGGATTTGCGGCACCAATCTTTTCAGAACCGCCTGTTTTTTCCAGGACCTTTTCCAGCCCGTCCGGAGACCGGGACGCGTAAGGCGAAAGGAAAAACGCCAGTCCAAGCGAAATCACAAACGCTATAATGATAAATATTAAATGTTTTTTTTGCATACAAATCCTATTTGACCACGAAGACAATAAAGCAACACAATAGCCAGAACCACGACGGTTTTCTGCCACGAGGACACGAAGACACGAAAAACGATCACATCCTGTGATTAGTAACCGATGCGCAGCAGACAGTAAAAATGCCGACTCGCCGCAATTCTTAATTCTTAATTCTTAATTCGTAATTGTATATAACATCTTTCCTGTAAGCCATTATCATTGAAACAACCGTTACCGTAATAACCGCCTCTCCAATGCCGATTATGGCATGTACGCCCGCCATGGCAGGCAATACATATTTTATGTCATACAACTCGCTCAATCTGGTCACCCCTATCTCCGCCGCGCAGGCGGCAGAGGCAAGGACTACTGAAAACCACGAAACAATTCCCACTGCCGCGAGAAAACCGGCTTTTGTTTTTGGAAAAAATAACGTTAATAAACGAAAAATCCCGTAAGACGCAAGGCCGCCTATTACCCCCATGTTGAATATATTGGAGCCGAGCGCGGTAAAACCGCCGTCGGCAAGAATGAAACACTGCGTTGTCAGGACGACCGCAATGACAATGAACGCGTTCCAGGGGCCTAATAAGACCGAGGTCAGCACCGCCCCGAGGAAATGCCCGCTCGTGCCTAAACCGATTGGAAAATTCAGCATCTGCGCGGCAAAAACAAACGAACTCGTAACCCCAATAAGCGGCACCTTTTTTTCGTCAAGCGACTTTGAAGACATTTTGACCGCAATTGCGCACGCAATAGCCGTAATGACGGCTGTCGCAATATGTATCTTCGGCGCAATTATTGGGCCGTCGGGTATATGCATACGTTCTCTCCTTAGGAGTTTAAGGGTTATAGGGTTTCCGCATCTGACGCCTTACCTTTCACATTTCACTGCTTTTGCACTTCATCCCGTCCGTCGTTTCGTCTATCGTCCCTCGTCTCGTCCATCGTCCGTCGTCCCTCGCTACCCGCTACTCGCTACTTCGTATACGTGTTACGTTTATAATAATCGTAACACCATATTTATACCAAAAACACCAGGGAAAGTCAAGGATTTTCTTAACAAGGACGTATCGCCTCAGCGAAGGTGGATTGAGAAAATAACATGAACACCGAAATACCCAATGATTACGGCAGGAGTCCGGCCGTTCATGGCCGGGCCGAAGCGCATAAAAACGAAAACCTATTTCTGTAACTGCAATTTCCACTCTTCAACCAGCCGGAGCATCTCCGGCGCAGACGGATGCTTAGGAGCAAGGTGAAGGAATATCTGCCCATCCGTTATTGCTCTCACATAATCGCCTTTTTTACTATAAGCTTTGCCGCGGTTATAATAAGCAAGCCCATTCTTTTGCTCCACGTATATTGCGGTGCTATAGTCGGCAATTGCTTTATCAAGCAAATCCTGATATGCCTCCGGACCAAGTTGATTCCGCAAGGACTCGGCCTTATCACAACAGGCAACGCCGCGGCCTATGTAGATTTCGGGAAGCTTAAGCGTCAGCTCCGATATCTTATTAAGGAGGGCCAGTGCCTTAGTAACATTGTTTCTGTTCATATTTACATAAGCGGCTTTAACAGGTTCTTCGATTAATTTCTCCGCCTTCGTGTAAGTTTCAATTGCTTTATCATAATCTCTGCGATAATATTCGACTATCCCTTTTGCAATACAGCCTATAAGACTGCCGGGGTCATACTTAATGACATTCTCAAAATCAGGCATTGCGCCTTTAAGATCAGCGCGCTGATTGGCAACTATCTTTCCACGTTCATAATATGAATGGGCAAGGGCTGAATTATTGTTTATCGCCTTGCTGAATGCCTCGTATGCCTTATCGTAATCCGCCTTATTCTTATACGCAAACCCAAGTTCCTGCCAGGCGTCACCATAACCCGGATCTAACTTTATGGCATCCTTTGCAACCCTTATTTTATCGTCCTGCGTAGTAGCCGACACTATCCGGTCCAGAACCTCCTTTGCATCAGCCCTTGCGGTTGCGGCCGCCTTTGACTTCCTTGCTTCCTCATTTGCACGGTCCTTTTCATCAATAAGTTTTTTATCCTGCTCCCTGATTGCCTCTTCACACTTCTTCCGGACATCCTGAATCTCCTTATCATCCGGCGACAGCACCAAGAGTTTAGTGCACCATTCTTTCGCATTGGCATAGTCTTTTTCATTAAATGCTTTTTCGGCATTAGCGCGGTGGGATTTTATATCTTTTTGCCTGCCGGATGCCGAAACCATTAAACCAACCACTACGGCAAGCAGAATAATCACAGTGCCTGCGACGGCTGAACCTGCCGCCTTATTCTTCAATATCCTGCGCCATAGTTTAGTAACGACGCTTACGGGCCTGGCAAGGATTACATCGCCATTAAGGTATCTGGTTAAGTCATCTGCCAGCAAACTTACGCTCTGATACCTTTTACGCGGATCCTTTTCCAGGCATTTCAGGCATATTGTCTCCAAATCAGCCGACAGGTTGCTGACGAATCTGCTGGGCGCGATCGGGTCTTTATGCACCACGTTCTCCAACACCTGATATAACTCCTTGCCTCTAAACGGAGTATTAGCAGTCAAGGCATAATAAAGAGTTCCGCCAAGCGAGTAGATATCGCTCCGGTGGTCTATTTTGAGCTTTTCACCCCGCGCCTGTTCAGGAGACATGTAATCCGGCGTACCAACTATTGTGCCGCTCAAGGTCAGGGAACGTTCAACGCCTGCGGTCTCCTTGGCCAGGCCGAAATCAGTCAGATACGGTTTTCCGTTTGAATCTATAATGATATTAGCAGGCTTAATATCGCGATGGATAATCCCCTGTCCGTGCGCATAATCAAGGGCAGATGCAACATCGCGGATAATCCCGGCGATATGTTTCTGATTGAACCGTTTGCCTTTATTTCTTTTATCGGTTTTACCGGCAATATGTGTATCCAAAGAAGCGCCTTCAATATACTCCATTGTGAAGTAGTGATATTTGCCAACCGTACCGACCTCAAAGATTTGAACGATATTGGGATGACTGAGTTTAGCGGATGCCCTTGCCTCGCGGCTAAACCGTTCCTTTGCCTGTTCGCCCTTAAGAATCATTATTTTCAGTGCAACTTTTCTATTTAAGGCAGGGTCAAGCGCCAGGTAAACCACGCCCATTCCGCCCTGGCCTAATTTTTTAATAAGCTTATATTTGCCGAATGTCTTGACGGGAATATTTTCTTCCCTTCCTCCTTCGTCCTGCTGAGCAAGAGGAGTAACGGCAAAATCCTTAAGGTGGTCAAACCATGGTTTTACCCGCGGATGTACGCATAGACGATCTAATTTGTCAGGATGACGCTGACGAAACCGGGCCAATTCGGCGCCTTCCCACCATACACGGAATTCGTCCATGCTCTTGAATTCCTTGATTTTCAATTGCGTTTTAGGCATAACAGTTTAAAGTATACTTCAATACTTAAGAATGTCAAGACAAAAACTTTAACGGGGCGAACACACAGGTTCGCCCCTGCAGAAAACGATTAAACGCTAACCATCTTTACGTCAACAGGTTATATGATTCTAACGTTATTTATTTCCCGTCTCTCCCGGCATTTTCCGGAACTTTAACCCCTTTTGCAGGCAGAAGAACGTTAATTTCCTTCGAAGCCTGACGAAACTTTTTTTCCTTACAATCATAAAAAACTAAATTGCGTATGCTTTCCTCCGGTTTCCCAGAATGTATTTCTTCCATATAACAAACGACGTTATTATCCCTCCAGAAAGGAACGAACTCCAGCCATTCCGTAGTGCCGACTTCCGCTATAGTCTTGCCGCTTAAATCCGCAATCTGCAATTTATTGCCTTCTTCAACAATCCATGCCATCTTGTTTTTGTCGGGCGACAACGCAAAAAAAATGACACTTTTGTTTTCCGGCGATACCTTAGTCAGCGTTTTGGTTTCGGCATTAAACCTGAAAATACCGTGAGTAATTTCATCAATATTGCTTTTCTTTTGCAAAAACGGCAATTTTATTTCCGGAATGGACACAAGTATTTCCATGTCTGATAATACCGCAAAATTGGAAAGCGGCGAATATGCCGAATCAAACAGCTTAGTTATTCCGCCCGTTTCTATATCCAGCGCCACTATTTCTCCCATACACACTTCCCTGAAATCCGGCGAATCGCCGATTGCCCTGCCGGCGACAATATATCCTTTATCGTCATTTTTGTATAAGCCGAAAAAAATGGTTGAATTATTTAGAAGCAAACGGCTTTTCGCGTTCTCATAAACAATCCTTAATTGGATTTTGGGGGCCAGCATATTGGCATCATCAATTCGCGTATAAGCTATCCCTATGTTATGGTTTAACCATTTCAAGTCAAACACAAGTTGACCGGGTTCCTCTGCCAAAACCGTCTTTTTTTTATCCGCTATGCCTATCGCCCAGATGTCTATATAATGTATTTTATTGTCTACTCCAACGGAAGATGAGCCGGCTATTGCGAGCATATCTTTGTCCGCATTAAAATCAGCGCATGTGAAATCCGTAGAGACGTCTTTTTCTATATTGTCTATAAGAGCCGGTTTGTCGTTTTCAATTACATGAATTGCTTTATCATTGACGGCAAAAATCCTGCCCTTGCCGTCCGATACCCATCTGACCGGCATACGGCATGACAGCTGGCAAAGAAGTAATGCCAACAAGGCAATTGTTTTAATACGCATCGTCATTTCCTCCTTAATCCACATAGTTACTCGCTATCCGTCCTTTCTACTTCATTCTTCACCCTACGTCGTAATCAGTGCGTCTCTGTACGCTCTGTGGTTTCGTTTCGTCGTCAGTTTAATCCGTTTAATATGCTAAATCTGTTGTAAAAACGCATTCCGTTCAATCAGATGTTTCATTTCCGCCCGAAATCGGCCGGTATCTCGCCCCATTTTTCGGTGCGCCATTTGAGTATTCTTGTCTTATATTCGTTTGATTTAAGCCAGGCCTCCGCGCGGTCTATAAGTTTCCAGACCTCTTCTGTGCCGGCATGCCTTTCCAATTTTGTTTTCGCCTTTTTGCCTTCCACCCAGGATATGGCATTTTGGGAATCGGAATATACCGGGATAGTTTTATTTTCCTTTTTCAAAACTGACAATGCGTACACAATTCCAAGGAATTCCGCAACGTTATTAGTGCCGTTTGCAACAGGGCCTACGTGGAAAACCTCCCTGCCCGTGCCGGTATGCACGCCCTGATATTCCATATTGCCGGGGCTCCCGTCGCACGCTGCATCCACGCTTATGCTGTCACGGACGACCTCTTTGGGCCAGACGTCTTTTTTTACCCTGCCGAAATAGTCCAAGCCGCCGTCAAAGGCATTCTGTGCGAGTTCTAATGAGGTAAAGGATTTGTACCTTGCGCCGGGATAACCGTCAACGCGCGCCTTGCATTCATCCCAGGAAGGGAATATGCCGGTTTCGCGTCCTGACAGGACAACATAGAATTTCTTTTGTGCCATATATTCTACAAAGACTAAATGAGACTGCTACGACGACTTTTTAACAGGGACTTTACGAGACTCTTACGAGACACTACGACGACTTCTTAACAGGGACTCTAAGAGACTCTTATGAGACACTACGACAACTTCTTAACAGGGACTCTAAGAGACTCTTACGAGACACTACGACGACTTCTTAACAGGGACTCTAAGAGACTCTTACGAGACACTACGACGACTTCTTGACAGGGGCTCTAAGAGACTCTTACGAGACACTACGACGACTTCTTGGCAGGGGCTCTAAGAGACTCTTATGAGACACGATGACTTTTTCACAAAGACGCCACGAGACTGCGACGATAACTTCTTTTAGAATAACCGTCGTCCGTCTCTTAAGGGTCTCTTCCAGCCCCTGTTAGCAATCGTCGTCGCAGTCTCTTAAAGTCTCATCCAGTCCCTGTTGGCAATCGTCGTCAGTCTCTTAAAATCAATGTTAGAACCTCATTCCATTTAAAACAGACATCATCACCGACGCCGCGAGCACGGAGCCTATCTGTCCGCCTGCATTAGCGCCCATGGCATGCATAAGCAGGTAACTCTGCGGATTTGCCTTTTGCCCTTCTTTCTGCACCACCCGCGCGGCCATCGGAAACGCGGAAATTCCCGCGGCTCCTATCAAAGGATTTATCCTGCCTCTTGTCAGGGTCTTCATCAGCCTGCCGAACATCACGCCGGCCGCAGTATCAACTATTATCGCAAAAAGCCCTAATCCAAGGATTATAAGCGTATCTATATTCAAAAAACTACTGCCTATCATTGAACCGCCGATGCTGATTCCTAAAAGCAATGTAACTATGTTCGCAATCTCATTCTGTGAGGCATTAAGCAATCTGCCTGTTACGCCGCTTTCCCTGAGCAAGTTGCCCAGCATAAGGCACCCCATCAAAGGAGTTCCAAAAGGCGCTATCAAACATGTGATCAACGTTACCAGTATGGGAAATAGTATCCTTACTGTCTTTGACACGGTGCGTTTGGAGGTTGTCATTTTTATCTTGCGCTCTTCTTCAGTAGTAAGCAATCTCATCACCGCCGGCTGTATTATGGGCACGAGGGACATGTACGCGTATGCCGCGACGGAAATCGCCGTTAGCAGTTCCTTTGCGTATTTTTCACTGAAATAAATTGACGTGGGCCCGTCGCATGCGCCTATGATGCCTATAGAACACGCCTGCAGCTTCGTAAAACCAAACTGGAGCGCCAACAAAAGCGTCATGAAAATCCCGAACTGGCCCGCCGCGCCGAAAAGCAATATGGCCGGGCTTTCCAGCAAAGGCCCGAAATCCGTCATCGCGCCTATCCCGATAAAAATAAGGCATGGGAATATCTCCGTCGTTATCCCGAAATCATAGAAATAACGAAGCAGGCCTTTTGCCCCCATAAGGTCCGGATACAAGTTAACTATAACAGCCCCAAAACCTATCGGCACCAGCAGAAGCGGTTCAACCCCGCGTTTTATCGCGAGGTAAATCAACACCAAGCCGAGAAAAATCATGGCTGACGACTGCCATGTCATCGCCATTGCTCCGGCCGTCAGGCTTTGCAAGGCGTCTATGAGCATCTTTTCCATCTATTTCTTTTCTCCAACAGGTTGTGTTTCCGACTTGTACGGGAATATCTTTTTCATAAGATGCATAGCCGCAATGAGCAAGCCGAGGGTCAAAAACGTTCCGCCCATGCCCACGACAGTCATTATCAGACCGAATTCAAGTTCTTTCATGATATTATTGTTCCTAAAACTATTAAAAACGATTCCTTGCCACTAAGGCACGAGGACACGAAGCCGCCGAAAAAAGGTTACGGATTGACTTCGTCCGTCGTCACTGGTTACTGGTTACTCGCCACTATTCAATTACCGCTAATTCCGTTTCGGCCTCAACCTGCTGGCCGGGCAGTACAAGTATCTTCGTTATAGTGCCTGCCGCCGGCGACGCAATATCCATCTCTACCTTCATTGCTTCCATTACCATAAGCGAATCGTTTTCGCTGACCTTATCGCCGGGTTTGACGTTTATCTGGATAATCTTTCCCAGCATGGGGGCCGTTACAGGTGTTGCCATATTTAATTCCTCCTAAAATTCTGTCAGACGTATTTCATCGTTTACATATATCTTCTCTCTCCCGCCTTCTGTTTCAGCCTTATATTTCCTGTTTTCTCGTTTATTTCTTTTTCCCAAAAATATTAGACGCTATAATCAGCTTTTGTATATTTGAAGTGCCTTCCACTATCTGGAAGGACTTGGAATCCCTGTAAAGGCGTTCCACCGGGTATTCCGATGAAAAGCCGTAGGAACCGAATATCTTAACCGCCTCGCTTGAGGCCTTAACCGCGGTTTCAGCGGCGTAGTATTTTGCCACGGACACTTCCAACGTGCATTTCACGTTCTTGTCTTTTAATGAGGCGGCCCTTTGCACAAGGAGCCTCGCGGCCTGGCATTCCACGTGCATCATAGCAATCTGTTCCTGTATCATCTGGAATTCGGCTATCTTCTGGCCGAATTGCTCGCGTTCCTGTGCGTACTTTACAGAAGCGTCTTCAGCGGCCTGGGCCACG
Organism: Planctomycetota bacterium; assembly: GCA_016220095.1. Taxonomy (GTDB): domain Bacteria; phylum Planctomycetota; class MHYJ01; order JACQXL01; family JACRIJ01; genus JACRIJ01. The sequence goes on from JACRIJ010000107.1 coordinate 11,372, forward strand.
CCGACCGCGCGCGACGCGCAGCTCAGACGCGTATTATCCAACATTGTCATGCAAATCTTAAACCCATCGCCACGTTTGCCCAACATAGCGCTCTTGGGAATCATGGCGTCTTCAAAAACGATTTCCCCTGTAGGCGCGCAATGCAGTCCGAGTTTGGTTTCTATGGGGCGCGTCGTAACGCCTTTAGTCTTTTTTAATTCGACAATAAACGCCGACATGCCCTTATGTTTCAATTGCGGGTCCGTATGGCAATACAGTATACACGCGTCCGCGACATGCGCGTTGGAAATCCATGTCTTTTGACCATTCACGGCAAAAAAATCGCCTTTTTCCACAGCAGTTGTCTTCATGGAAACGACGTCAGAACCCGAATTCGGCTCGGTAATGGCGAAGCATCCGAACATGTCCGCGGAAGCTAAGGCAGGCACGTATTTCTTTTTCTGTTCGTCCGTGCCGAAAGCAAGGATTATCAACGCCGGTCCAAAGACCTGCATATTAAAAGGAAGCCCGTAAGAAGCGCTGTGGCGCGCGATTTCCTCGTTCATGACGAGAGTAGAAAGAAATCCCGTGGCAGTGCCGCCGTATTCCTCAGGGATGATGCCGCCGAACATCCCGAGCGCGCCCATTTTTTTTACGAGTTCGGGCCGGAACACATGGCCTTTTTCGTCTTTTTCCTGCGTAGGAAGGATTTCCTTTTCGGCGAAATCCTTCGCGAGTTCTTTCATCGCGAGTTGTTCTTCAGTCAATTCAAAGTCCATAATAATTACGCTCCTATAAAACGAATTTAAAATATAAGATGTAAGATTTATCCGGCGTATTTCATAAAAATCTTAATTCTTAAATCTTAAATTTCTATGCTTTTTACGCAAAATTAAAAACTTAGACTCTAATAAGCCATAAGAATTGTTTTTAGTCAAGGAAAACGAAAACCGGGCATTCGCCAGAGAAACCCAATACTTCAAATGACTCCAGACCTAAGACTCAATGGCCGTGGTCCGTTACCCGTGACCCGTGACCCGTGGCCCGTTTAAACGGGAACCGGGGTACGAGTTCCGGGATCCGAGACCCGGCATCCGGGACTCGACGACCGGGAACCGATGTCCGGCACCCGGCCCCCTGACCTCGGATCTCGGATTTAGAAACATTCCATCATCCTGACATTCTAACATTCTTTCGTTTCGTCCGTCCTTCCTTTTTCATTTTTCCTCTTTCGTTTTTCGTTGACTGTCTCTCCGCACATGATATAATGAATCTCAAAAGACAAACGTTTTTGGGAGCATTACAATGCCTCGTCTTGTGATAATAGACGGCCCGGACAAGGGCACAATTTTTGAAATCAGCGGTGACACTACCATAGGAAGGTCATCCGACAATCCCATCCGGCTCAATCACAGCCAGGTCTCGCGCGTCCACGCCAGGATTATACGGCGCGGCGATGATTTTTACGTCCGGGATTTTGACAGCCGCAACGGAGTATTTGTAAACAGGCAATTAGTAGAACAAAAGAAACTCGCCAAAGGCGACCTCATCACCATAGGCAACTTTACGCTTGTTTACGAACCCAATTTCATAATGCGCATGACCCATAACGCCCAAAACGGGCTGATACTCATGCCGGATTCAAAGGAATCCGCAGAACCGCATGAAAAAAACCTTACGGAACAGATTCAACTGCCGGCCCAGGAAACACCTTCGGGGGAATTGCTTACGCCGGAAATGGTCGCGCTGAAGCAGTTGCAGACCGCGCACCGGCACCTCCAGGCCGTTTACAAGGCCACTTCCATAGCGGTTTCAACCCTGGACGAAAGCGCTTTATGCACACAGCTTGTTGACCTTGTTATAGAAGAATTCCACGCCGAACGCGGAGCGCTCATTTTTTATTCGCCGGAAAAAAAGGATTTTTACGCCGGCACTGTGAAATCCGGTTCCGAAATCCCGACCAACATTTCCATAAGCCGCACCGTGCTCAAAAGGGCCGTGGAAAAAGGGATGCCCTTCCTGAGCGAAGACACGCTGAACGACCCGCACTTTGACGCCAGCCGCAGTCTGTTTCTTGACAAAATACGCTCATTCATCTGCACGCCTATAAACGGCAAAAACGCCCCCATTGGCGCGCTGTATATTGATACCACGGACATCACGCGCTCTTTCACGAAAGACGACATGGAACTCCTGAAAAACATCGGCAACCAGGCGGCTATTGCACTTGAAAACGCCAGGCTTTACGCAAGAGTACATGAGGAAGTAGCGCAGTTGCGGGAAAAAATCACTGACGAAACGCGGATTGTCGGCGAATCATTTAAGGCAAAAGAACTCATTGAAAAAATCGCGAAAATAGCCCCCACGGATTCCACCGTGCTCATCACCGGCGAAACAGGCACGGGCAAAGAACTCGTCGCCAAGTCCGTGCATTACCAGAGCCAGCGCAGTAACAGGCCTTTTATCGCTATAGACTGTTCAGCCATTCCCGTAAACCTCCTGGAAAGCGAGCTTTTCGGCCATGAAAAAGGCGCCTTTACAGGCGCGGTAAAATCTAAACCTGGAAAATTTGAAATCGCTCATGAAGGCACGCTTTTCCTTGATGAAATAGGCAATCTTGACGCGTCCGTACAGGCAAAACTCCTGCGGGCTATAGAGGAAAAGATGTTCACCCGCGTGGGCGGGGTGCGAATAATCAGTTCGGACGTCCGCATCATCGCCGCAACAAATTCGGACCTGCAACAGGCGGTAAAGGAAAAAAAATTCAGGGAAGACCTTTTTTACCGGATCGCGGTAGTGCCTGTGGCAGTACCGTCCCTGCGCGAACGCATTGATGATATACCACTGCTGGTGGAACATTTTTCGCTTTCGGCATCAACGCGGCTCGGCAGAAAACCGCCGGAATTCACGGATTCCGCGATAAACGCCATGAAGAACCACCATTGGCCGGGAAATATAAGAGAACTCCGAAACGCCGTAGAATACGCCATCGCATTGGCATCCGGAAATGAAATAACCGCAGAAGACCTGCCGGCCGGCGTCGCCGGAAAACGCGAAGACAACCTGCTCTCAGGCGGAATATTCAAGTTTGATATACCGCTCACCGACGCCGTAAAACAGGTTGAAAAAACATATATTGAACAGGCATTGCATAAGACAAAAGGCGTAAAATCAGAAGTAGCAAGGATACTCGGCGTATCCCGGCCTACGCTTGACAAGAAATTAAAGGAATACGGATTGGAATAATTCGTGGATATGATATGTGGGATATGCGATTTGAGATTTGGCGAAATACATATATAGCCTGTAGCCGCTGTTTGCGACCAGCGGCAGGTTAAAACCTGCGGTCAATGACGAATTAAGGGAATCATCGTCGTCAGTCTCTTCAGGTCTCGTTAAGTCCCTGTAAATATCGTCGTCGTTTCGTTGTTCAAAATAATTCGAGGTTGTTTAGTAATTTAGTCGCCAATCCGTTTAACCTGTTATTAAAAACCGTCTATTTAATACGCTGTTAAAACTTCTAAAATTCCTTGACTTTCCGGAGGGAAAAACTATAATTCCAAATGCTCTGCAATTTTTGCAGAGCAAAAATTGCGGGCAGGTAGCTCAGCTAGGTAGAGCACTAGACTGAAAATCTAGGTGTCGACGGTTCGATCCCGTTCCTGCCCAAAAATTTGCCTTGCAAATTTTTTTATGTTTAATGCGATTATTATACGGCTAAGCCTTGAAAGAAAAAATACTTCTAATACTCTTCTCCCTGCACAGCATAATGTTCCTCGTTTTCTTCCTGAGGAAACGCAGAAAATACAACCTGATTTTTCTCGCCGCATTCATATTTCTTGCCGCATATAACGCTTCCATCCTGAAGGGATACAATCCTGAATATGCCTCCTGTCTCAGATACGCCGGAATAGCATTGTGCGCAATAGCCACGCCGTTTTTCCTTTGCCACGTTTTTCACTGGATAAGCGGAAAAATGAAAAAGAAAAGCCCTGAATCGTCTTCTACGGTTTAGATTAACCGACATTATATAATCTGTGTTTTATTTACCGGACCGCTAAAAGCGGCCTTAAAAGGAGGTTTACATGTTCGACAAACAACGGTGGTCTTTGTATATCATAATAGCAATCTGCTCCATCGCAGCCTATTTTGCTTACAACAAAATGATTAACAGCAAAAAGGCGCAAATCGTTTTTTCCAGCGACCATTCTTTTGTCATGGTTTACAGGGCAATGGATGACGACTCTGAAAAAACCCAGCACAATGTCATATCGCGCCTGCACGGCGTCGCAACTTCCAAAAACGGAATCCCGGCAGACGGCATAAAGATGTACTACATCACAGGAGAAACACTGACAAACGATTTTATTAACAAGAATAAGCAGTTCACGAAAAATGATTTCAAAATAGCACAGATGGTTCCGGGCAACGCGGATTATTTCATCGCAACGCTGGAAAGCATGGAACGCGGCAGAAAATATTATTATTTCATTGAGGCGGTTGACAACGCGGGCAACACGATTACGCTTCCGGAAAAACCCCTTGAAGGCCACCGCAACCTCTTCAGGCTTAGTTACGAAAACAAAGCCGCCCTGCAATCCGTCTTACTTATTCATATCGTCACAATGCTTATCGCACTGTTTTTCCTCATCCACTCTTTCTATTATTCCATACACTTCCTTATTGTAGGCGCAAAAGGCATTATCAGCAAATGCTTCTCCACCGTTTTCTGGGGCACCGTATTTTTCACCGTTTCCGGATTTCCCATCGGCTGGTGGGTCGCGTACGACAGCGTCGGCTCTGCATGGGGCGGATTCCCGCTGGGTAACGATATCACCGATAACAAAACCCTTGTAACATTCCTGTTCTGGGCGATCGTGCTTTTCCTCATGCCTAAAACATTGTTCAACCGACAAACAGGGAAGGATTATATCGGAGAGAAAGCTTTTGCCGTATTGACAATACTTGGTTCTATTCTCACATTGGTCGTCTTCCTGGTAATACCGCACAGCTATTAGGAAAAAACATGAGCGAACTTTTAGCATGGTGTGAAAACCACGCCTTCAGGGCAACAGCCATAGTGTCACTGTTCATGTTCTTCATCGCCCATCTGGGACTGTCAAAGGCCTGCAAACGCGGAAAAAAAACCGTAATAACCGCCTGCATAACCCTGTCCATAGCTGTTGTTTTACTGCTGTTCGCGGGACTCAGGGCGGAATCCGGTTTCATCCAGAATATTACGGGCATCATCGCGGGTATATGCTTCTGGTCAATCTACGGGGAAATTTGCGAAAAACTTAATTCGTCATTCGAGATAAAAACCGGAGTGGAAATAGGCTACTGCAACCTGCCAATTCTCATTCTGCTTGGATTTGTATTAGGAATGTTTTTCACGTCGGCAAACCTGCATCCAGCGGTATTCCAATTTGCAAATTCTGTTTATACGATTTGGCTCGGACATGTGATTCTCCTTACGGCATATTACCACCCTGTCTTCGGCGGGCCTGCGCCGAACGCGGATTGCAAAGAGGCCTGCATAAAGACATGGAGCAAAAACAGGATAATTGCGGCGCTAACGGCCTTATTACTGGTTGCATTGCCTGTAATTCTGGTAAGCATATTCTATGTCAGGCCAATGGGTGGCATTAAGCCGGCAACTGCCGCGGGCTTCTGGACGGTGCTTTTCGGATGGTATGTGGTGGAAATAGCAAAGAAACTGTTCAAGCTGAATCTATGGTAAACATGGTACGCACTGCTTCGTCTCGTTTCGTCCCTCGCTACCGTAAAGGGTGATAGTGTGAAGGAACGACAGGGCATTCACTAAGAAACATACTATCATCCTGCCATTCTCTCGTCCCGTCCGTCCTCCATTCTTCATTCTTCATTTTTCGTAAGTATTCCGCAAAAGACCTCTTCTGCCGGTCCTTCCATATATATATTATTGTCATTTTCCCAGGATATTTTCAACGCGCCGCCCGGGAGATTGACCTTTACCTTGCGGCCCGTCTTGCCGTTCAACACCGCGGCCACTACTGTCGCGCACGCGCCCGTGCCGCAGGCATTGGTTTCGCCTACGCCCCTTTCCCATACGCGCAGATTAATCTCTCTGCGGGAAACTATCCGGGCAAATTCCACATTCGTATGCCGCGGAAATATACGGTGTTTTTCAATCACCGGCCCCATATCCGTTACCGGCGCACCAAAAGTCTCTTTAACGAAAATAACGCAATGCGGATTGCCCATGGACACGCACGTGATCCTGCCGGACCAGACGCCTATGCGCAAAGGTTCATCCCTTACGACCCTGCTCCTGCTTTTCACGGGCACCTCAGCGGCATTAAGTATTGGCGCGCCCATATTAACCGTTATAGCCTCTGCCCTGCCTGCCTTTGCCGAAACAACTATTGTCTTTATGCCGGCGAGGGTTTCTATGGTAAATTTTTCCTTACGGGTCAATTTATGGTCATAGACATATTTTCCAGCGCATCTTATACCGTTGCCGCACATTTCGGCCTCGGAACCGTCGGAATTAAGGATGCGCATTCGGAAATCCGCCTTCATGGACGGCAATACCAGAAGCACCCCGTCTGCGCCGACGCCAAAATTCCGCCTGCAGATTTCCCTGATAAAATCCGCAGACATGGGTTTACGAGCTTTTATCAAATCAAACAATACATAATCGTTTCCAAGGCCGTGCAATTTACAAAATTTAAGCATCCTGAAATCCTCTCAAATTAAATCCTCTGGTTTCCGTTTGTTGATTATAACATTATCACGGCAAATAATCAAAAAATTGGATTGTTTTACAATAAAATGTTACAATGCTGTTACGATGAAACGGAAACCATGAAATTCCCTGCCTTCGCCGGAACGAAGCACCGGTTTTGCGCTTACGCACCGAAGCCCGCCTTCGCGGCTTGTCCTCCGAAGCCATAGCGAAGGAGGAAGCCGCTTCGACGGAGCAAGGTCGGTGGGCGCAAAAGGCGCTTCAGCACGCAGGTGCGCGCAGGCAGACACACAATTTCACCGGATTGACGTAAGGTTAGAAACTTATGAGCCTGTCTTCTTGCGAAAAATTATCTGATGATGAACTAATGGCGCTATGCCGCAAAGGCAGTGCCGACGCCTTTACCGCGCTTTATGACAGGCATAAACAGGATATAATCAATTATTCGGCACGAATGCTCCGCGATAGAGAACTCGCCGCCGACGTCCTGCAGGAAACATTTATTTATATATTCCGTACAATACGGTACTACCAGCCGAAATCCAGATTTAAGGCACTGCTTTTCAAGGCCGCGCATAATATAACAATAACAAAATTGCGCAAAATAAGAAATCTTGATTTTATTGAACTCAATGAGAACCTGATTCCCTCCACGCCTGAAGAATCCCTGCTTGAAAAGACCGAAACAATTGAGTTTTTCAAGAAAAATATCTATACTGCACTGGATAAACTGCCTGAATTCTACAGGGAGATTGTTCTGTTGCGGTATGAAAAAGACCTGTCGTACGAAGATATGAGCGAAATACTGGAATGCCCTGTCGGCACGGTGAAATCGCGACTGCATAACTCCATGGAATCGCTCAGGCAATTGCTGAAAAAAAGCGTAAAAGAAGAACTGTTGCCGTGAACCTGAACCCGTTTGGGACGCTTATATCATAGAACCGCGGCCCGTTTTCCGCGGCCCGCCATGTACCAGTATCGGTGCATAGCCAGTTTAAACGGGAACCGGAAACCGGAACACGGGAAACGGCCGTAATAACCCAGTAACCCCTAACCCTTAACATGATTTTATATGAATTGCAAAGAACTTACGAACGACATACTGCTTGATTGCCAAAAAGGCGCAATACCAGACGAAATATCCGAACATCTTTCCGCCTGTCCGCCATGCCGCAAACGCCTAAAGGACATCGGAAACATCTCAAGCGTCCTGTCTGAAACCCTTACACAGGATGAAATGGAAGCGCCGCCGTCTGTTGACGAGGCTGTCAGGCAGGAAATCGAAAACATTTCCGCCATGGCGCAGGCACGAAAAAAAAGCTACTTTGGATTTATTGCAGCCTCTACCGCGGCTTGCATAGCCATAGGGCTTGGATTGACGTTGATTATCCGGATTTCAGATCTGCGCAAAGCAAAAAACGAAATCTCCGCCATGTCCGAAAGAAAAACCGGATTGGAACAGGCGTTGCAGGAAAAGAATTCCGTGCTTTCGCAACAGGAAAAGCAATTTTTAGAACTAAAGGCGCAATCCGTAAAAGAAATGGAATCCCTGAAACAATCCATAAACAACCTGAATAACGCATTGACGGAAAAAGAAAAACTGTTGGCCCGGGAACTGTTGGAAAGCCGTTCAAAGGCTGAAGAGCTTATCGTTGAAACACAGCGCCTGAATAAGGCATTATCTGAAAAAGACCGCATAATGGATGACCTGCAGAAAGCGAACGCTATGCTGGAAGAAACCGTCCAGAAACGCGAAGACCTTATGGCGCAAAGCATTGGCATCATCCGGCAGATGGACGCACTTAAACAGCAGATCGCATTCCTTGAAGACAAACTCGGTTTCGCTAAAGCACTCATAGGAGACGTAAATTCCGACGGCGCCGTGGATATCGCGGACGCCCAAATGATAGCTAATTATATACTACAGCAAAAGAACCCCGATGATATAAAGCAATTTGATCTGAACAAAGACGGCAGGGTGGACGTGGCGGACTCGATGCTCATAGCAAGAATTATTCTTGAAAAATGACACGTTATGAAAGGCCATAAATCATGAAAAAAACGGATTCGGCAAAAACATTCCTGTTACTGGCCGCAATAGCGGCAATCTGCGGCTGTTCGTCCGCACAAGGGCGTCCGTATGCCATGGCAAATCCCGTGCCCGCGCTTACGGAGAATTATTCCGTTGAAATATTCATTGAATCCGAACAGGCATTTGCCGCGTACACGATAGAACTCGAATACAATCCGGCAATCGTGAAAGTGTTTTCCGTAGAACCCGGAGATTTCGGCGGCAAAACTTCAGGGTCATCCCTGTCCTCGTATTCATCTTCAAGCACCATGTCAAATCCATCCACTTACGCAAGCGGCAAAACGAGCATAATGGCGTTTTCCACGCTCAAAGAAGCGGGACCGGGAATGGTAAAAGTGGCTATAGTGGAATTCGAACCGGCCAGCGGGCAAGGCGCAAGCCCCATAAACGCGAAATTAGTCAACCTCTATGACATATCAGGCAAACCTGTGGAAGGAACCGTCTCGTTATCCAAAAACGAATTGAAATTCAAAGAATAACACGAATCCAACTGCCCCGATTAACTACTGCCATACTGCCTCACTATAATCAATCCTGTAATAACAACCCTGTCATCGCAAAACACCCGCACATGTGTTTAACTATTTCAAATAAATTTTTCATTACGAAAATTTTTCCATGAACATTTCCAGATACCACACGCTTTATTATTAGAGAATGACCGAAGAATGTCCTTAATTCTTCATTTTTCTTTTTTCGTTTTTATGGAGGTTTTATGAAATACTTTTTATTGTCAGCGGTTCTTGCGGGAATTTTAACGTTGGGTTGCCAAGGGGGGAGTTATAACCATGCGAACTACTCACCGTCCTCGTCTTCATACAATTACCTTCCACAAGGCGGCAGTGCCGTACCGAACAACCAGCCCTATCCGGATATGTTTTTTAAAAACTACGGCGTTAATGCGTTTATTGACACCGAAGACGACAACCTTTCCACTTTCGGCATTGACGTTGACAAGGCCTCTTACGCGATAACCCGCAGGTACATTCAGGACGGCAATCTGCCGCCTGAGGAATCCGTGCGCACGGAAGAATTCATAAATTATTTTAAATACAACTATCCAACGCCCGAAAACGGCAATCCAATAGGCATCTGCATAGAGGGAACTCCTTCCAGATTCGGCAGGAATTGCGTAATGCTCAAGGTCGGCATTCAGGCAAAGGAAATCCGCGAATCCCGCAGAAAAAACGCTGTCTTAACTTTCGTCATTGATACCTCGGGTTCTATGGAAACTGAAAACCGGTTGGAACTCGTCAAGAAATGCCTGCGCATGCTCGTTGACAATCTTGAAGAATATGACCGCGTTGCCATCGTTGTTTATCACAGCAATACGGAAGTCATCCTGGAGCATACCGGACTGGAAGACAAAGATGAAATACTTAAAGCCATAAAACGCCTCAGCCCGGGCGGCTCAACGTATGCCGAAGCCGGGTTGAAAATAGGATACAAACTCGCGTCGGAAAATTACAAAAAGGACTGCATAAACCGGGTCATACTCTGTTCGGACGGCGTAGCGAATGTCGGCCAGACCGGCGCCGGCGAAATCCTTAAAGAGATACGGAGATATGCCAAAAAAGGAATCTACCTGTCAACATTCGGGTTCGGCATGGGAAACTACAATGATATCCTGATGGAACAGCTTGCCGACAAAGGCAACGGCAGTTACGCCTACATAGACGATATTGACGAAGCCCGCCGCGTTTTTACGGACAGCATGGCGGAATTATTGCAGGTTGTGGCAAAAGACGTAAAAGTGCAGGTGGAATTCAATCCCGAAACCGTCCGCAGTTACCGGTTAATAGGCTATGAAAACCGTGATATAAAAGACGAAAATTTCCGTGATGAAGAACAAGATGCCGGCGAAATGAATTCCGGCCAGGCGGCAACTGCCTTATATGAAATCAAATTATGGAAAGACCGTTCCGGCAGAGCAGTAAAAGTCAGGGTCAATTACAAAAACCCCGCGGACGAAGAAACGGATGAACTATCAGAGAGTTTCTCTACGGATGATTTCGCGGAATCATTTGAAGACGCCTCGGATTCCTTCAAGCTCGCCGCCGCGGCCGCGGAGTTCGCGGAAATCCTCCGCAAAAGCCAATGGGCGAAGGCCAATAATATTGAAAAAGTCATTTCACTGACAAAAAAACTCCGTGACAACAGCGAATACGAAAACGACGATAAGGTTGCGGAATTAACCGAATTGGCATCCAAGGCCTCAAAACTAATCAAACATAACGAACCCGAATCCGACGAAGAATCCGCAACCACGAAAGATTGCCCGAAAGACAGCAAATGGCGCGAGGAAAACACAATCACCGGGCAGAACAACGCGCTTTCAAAAGAACGAAGCACCATAACTGGACTCGAACAAAAAGCCATAGCGCTTTACAACGAAGGCAAAATCCGGGAAAGCGAAGAATTAACCAAAAAACTTATTAAAAGCAAAGCGAACTATAGGACAATAGACAATGAGCTTAACGAACTCATACAGACGCAAAATACGTATTTGAAAAACAGTGGTTTAAGAAGCAAGCTTAATTTCGCGGCAGGTCCGGAATATACCCTTTTTGACCACAATCTGGATATAAACAACGCCTTCGGAGGGAAAATGCAAATAGGCTATTCAACAAAAAGCATTTACAGAGAGAGCGATTTCATGCAGATGCAGAACGAATTTGCAGATAGGCAGATATATTGGAATAACATTATGCCGTACATCAAATTCAGCGGACTTGCCACAAATACGGAAAAGGGCCACAGGGACATCGGGGTAAATTCATTTTCTGCGGGATTTTGCGGCACACGCAGTGCCTATGGAGATACGAACAACTTTGGCGGAAGCATCGCGGCAGGAATAAAAAACTTTTCAGGCAAGGACTATAACGACCTGAGTCCGTTCGCGGAAATAGGATACATTTCAAAGCACATTTACAGCGACAAAGCGGAATCAACATTCCTTATCGGCACGGAAAGCGTTCTCAGCAGCGCGCCGGACGGCGACACGCGCACGTACTGGAATTTTATCTGCTCGTTTTGTTTTGAATTATATTTCTGAACAACGGACTGGATGAGCCGCGCTTTCATAATTATTAATTCGTCAGTATTATAAAACATCCTTCAGCCGCTTGAATTTATCTTTCCCCATATTCAGGAATTCGCAGAGAATTTGCGCCGTAACGAACGCATCGCCGGCCGCGCGGTGGTGACGGGCATTTCTCAAAGACAGCCTTGCCGCAACGACATCCAGACTATGATAGCGTTCGCAGGGGAAAAGCATTTTAGAGATGCTTATCGTATCCACGCACAACGCGTCGGCAGGGACGCCGAAATCCCTCCGCAGGAAATGCATATCAAACCGTCTTATGTTATGCCCTGCAAGGACACAGCCTTCGGTGAATTTCGCGAACTTATCCTTTACGGCCTCGAGGCGCGGCGCATCCCGCACCATGAAAACATCTATGCCGTGTACCATTGTAGCCCTGAAAGGAATATAATCCGTGTATATAAGCGACTCAAAGACATCGGAGATCTGTCCGGCCGACATCTTTACCGCCGCTATTTCAATTATCTTATCCGCCTGGCACGAAAGCCCGGTTGTTTCCACGTCAACAACGGCAAATGTAACATTGCCAAGCGGCGTACTGACTGCTGACTGGGAGGAATTCATTATTTGTTGCTTAACGCGGCAATTCCCGGCAATTCCTTGCCTTCCATCAATTCCAGCGACGCGCCTCCGCCCGTGGACACATGGGTCATCTTATCAAACAAGCCGAATTTCGCCACAGCGGCCGCGGAATCGCCGCCGCCCACGACGGAAACTGCCTTAGTTTTTGATATAGCGAGCGCGATTGCATGCGTGCCTTCGGCAAATTTATCCATTTCAAACACGCCGAGCGGCCCGTTCCATAAAATTGACTTTGCATCCGCAATTTTATCCGCAAAAAGGCGGATTGTTTTCGGGCCGATGTCAACGCCGCACCAGTCGTCGGAAATGGCATCCTTCTCAACCCTTATTCGCGCCTTCTGTTCGACCTTATCGGCGACCAGGTGGTCTATCGGCAGGAGTATTTCAACTTTTTTCTCTTTCGCCTTGGCCATGATATTATTTGCAATTTCAAGCTTATCCGCTTCAACCTTTGATTTGCCGGTATTTTTACCCTGCGCCTTAAGGAATGTATAAGCCATAGCGCCGCCTATCAAGAGGCAGTCAACCTTATTAAGCAGGTTGTCAATCACGGTAATCTTATCAGACACCTTTGCGCCGCCGAGTATGGCAACGAAAGGATGTTCAGGGGAAGCCATTATTTTAGCGAGGTATTCTATTTCCTTTTCAAGAAGCAGTCCCGAAGCGGACTTAGGGAAGTATTTTGTAATTCCGACGATTGACGCGTGCGCCCTATGGGAACATCCGAAGGCGTCATTAACATAGAAATCGCCGAGGTAGGCAAGTTTTCTCGCGAACCCATCGTCATTTGCCTCCTCTTCCGGATAGAACCGCAGGTTTTCCAGAAGCACGATTTCGCCGTCTTTCATTTTACTGACGACTTTTTCTATATCAATGCCTATGCAGTCGTTAACTTTCCTAACCGGCTTGCCGGTAAGTTCTTCAATCTTCTTTACTACGGGATTAAGCCGCAGTGTTTCCACGACCTTCCCGTCAGGCCTGCCGAGGTGCGACATAAGAACGAGTTTGCCGCCATTGTCTATTACGTACTTCATGGTAGGCAAAGCGGCCTTAATCCTGGTATCATCCGACACCCGGTTGTTTTTATCCAGAGGGACGTTAAAATCCACCCTGGTAAGGACACGTTTTCCGCGCACAGTCAGGTCTCTCAATGCCAATTTATTCATATAAAATAATTCCTCCAAAATTGAAACCGTAGCATATCAAAAATAATCCAAAAAATCAATAATTTTTACTTGACCAAAAACTGCAATAAGATTATACTGCAGGGCATGTTGCGTGCAATAATATCCGACATACACAGCAATGCCGAGGCGTTTTCGGCAGTACTTGAAGACATTGACAAGCAGGGCATCTCGGAAATAATATGCCTTGGGGACGTAATAGGCTACGGCCCTGACCCGCGCGAATGCATAAAACTCGCCATGAGCTTCGGCATCTGCCTGCGCGGAAACCATGAAGACGCCCTTTTGAACATAGCAATAGACTTCAACATGGACGCGGCCGCGGCCATTGACTGGACGCGGAACCAATTAAACGACAAAACGCACCCGAAAGCGGAAAACCACATGCTCTGGAACTATCTGGACAAGATGGTTGAAAAAAAGACCATGGAAGATTCCCTTTTCGTGCACGGCTCTCCGAAACTGCCTACCCGCGAATACATAAGGCCCATAGACATAACGGATCCGGCCAAGATGCGCGGGATATTTTCAATGATAAGCAAGCTGTGTTTTTGCGGACACACCCACGAGCCCGGCATATTTACCGAGGAACTGAAATTCCACCCCCCCACTGTCATCAACGGGTACCTGCGATTTCCCCCGGACAAGAAGTACATCATAAATGTCGGCTCCGTAGGCCAGCCCCGCGACAGGGACAATAGGGCCTGCTACGCCACGTATGACGGAGACACCGTACGGTTTCACAGGGTAAAATACGACTATGAAGCCACCATGAAAAAAATCCTTGAAATCCCAGACCTGTCGCCCCGGCTCGCCTACCGGCTGAAAGAGGGAAGATAGCTCAAAACACGGACGACACGCCCATAAAGCAGTCAAACAGCAACAAAAAAACTCCAACGAGACTGCGACGCATTTAAACAGGGACTTGACGAGACCTTAAGAGACCGACGACGGTTAAGATATGGCCTGAACGAGCCGCCGTCGAGTCTCGTAGAGGTCTCATAAAGTCCCTGTAAAAAAGTCGTCGTCATGTCTCTATAAAGTTTCGTAGCGTCCCTATTTAAAAACGTCCGTAGTCCGTGTTTACCCGTTTACTGACGGAGTACAAACCTTCTGCAAAAACCGTTGACAAACCTGTAAAAATATTATATCATATCATATTGTAATGAATTAAGGAGATTTCATAATGGTTTCATTAGAAGAACTTTTATCAATACTCGTTCAAAGAGGCGGTTCCGACCTGCACATCGCCGCCGGAAGCCAGCCGCGCATAAGGGTTGACGGCGAACTTCACGCAACCGAACACCCCTCAATGAGCGCCGAAGAGACCCAGAAAATCGTTTACAGCATTCTTGATTCCGAGCAGATTGCCAGATTTGAAAAAAACCTTGAACTTGACCTTTCATTCGGCATTGAAGGCCTCGGAAGGTTCAGGACGAACGTTTTCATGCAGAGAGGCGCCGTGGGTTCCGTGCTCAGGGTCATACCGTACAAGATCAAGAACTTTGACGAACTCGGCCTGCCGAAAAAGGTCTGCGAAGACATCTGCATGACGCCGCGCGGCCTTATTCTCGTAACGGGCTCCACCGGAAGCGGCAAATCAACCACGCTGGCGTCAATGATTGACCACATAAACACGACCGACTACGGGCATATACTAACCATTGAAGACCCGCTTGAATTCGTGCACAAAAATAAAAACTGCCTTGTAAACCAGAGAGAAGTCGGCTCCGACACGCGTGAATTCAAAGGCGCCCTGAGGACCGTTCTAAGGCAGGACCCCGATGTCGTTCTCATAGGCGAAATGCGCGACATGGAAACCATCGAGGCCGCGCTTACCATATCTGAAACGGGCCACTTGACCTTCGGCACCCTGCACACAAGCGATGCCGTACAAACCATCAACCGCATCATTGACGTGTTTCCGGCTTACCAGCAGCAGCAAATCAGGACCCAGCTGTCATTCACCCTGCAGGCAGTTTTCTGCCAGCAATTGCTCCCGAAGGCGCAAGGCAAAGGCAGGGTTCTCTGCGCTGAAATCATGCTTGCAACGCCGGCCGTGCGCGCCCTTATAAGGGACGACAAGGCCCACCAGATATATTCCATCATACAAACCAGCGGCAAAACAGGCATGAGAACTATGAGCCAGTCACTGTACGAAGCCTATAAGTCCGGTTATATATCAATGGAAATCGCGCTTGAACACGCTACGGATCCGGATGATTTGAAACGGCTTTTGCAGAAAACGTAATTACTAATTATGGTCAATATAGCCAAGCTAACCAAAAAGCGGCTCGGAGAACTCCTGGTCAACGAAGGACTGCTGACCGAAGACCAGGTTAAAGAGGCGCTTAACGAACAGAAAAAAACAGGAGAACTTCTCGGCGAAGTCCTCGTCAAGCTCGGCTACGTCTCCGAAATGGACATCGCGCGCACCATAGCGACGCAATTCGGACTGCCTTATCTTGACGCATCGCGCTATTACGTTTCCAAAGACGTGCTCAACGTATGCACATCCGAAGAACTTATGCGCTACCAGATGGTGCCGCTTGATAAAATCGGAAATATCCTGATAATAGCCGTTTCAGGCCTGCTTAACGAAGAAGTTTTCGAAGAACTTGAAAAAAGGACTTCCTGCAACATACACCTTTTTGTCAGCACTTCTTCGCAGGTACTGCAGGCAATCAAGACGTATTTCCAACAGGCCTCTCCAGCGGCCAAAAAACCCTGATATCAAACAGGACGCAGTTGAAATTACCGCGTTTTTATATAATTGGCAATATTTAAGCAGTTGTTATGAAAGGCACTTTTGATAAAAGGCTTAAGTCCATACTCATAAAAAGGCTGATCCTCACGCAGGAAAAAGCCGACGAGGCCCAGAATCTGTCCACGCAGGAACAGAAATCTTACGGCGAAGTGCTGATGGAAAAGGGTTACGTGAAGGAACCCGACCTTATCAGCAGTATAGCTCTGGAAATGAACATACCGCCTATTGACGTGGAAAAAGTCGCTCCGGACGACAAGGCCATCCAGACGCTTACGCAGGAAAACGCGCAATACTACGGCGTGCTTCCCATAGCCAGAATAGGAAATATTCTTACCCTTGCGGTATCCAATCCTTTTGACATCCTCAAGCTTGACAATATACGGCTCATCACGGACTGCGACATCCGGCCCGTGGTCAGCACCGAACAAAGCATCAGAAAGGCCATTACCAAGGCCTATAATCCGGGCGAAGAGGAAATGAACACCATCCTTGACAAGATGATCGGCGGCGAAGCCGACCTGGAGTTCAAAAAGGAATCCGAAGAGGAAGAGGATAAAATTGACCTCAGCGAAATCTCCGAAGAAACAGGCGATTCCCCCATCATAAAACTCGTTAATATGATAATATTCAACGCCCTCAGGGACAGCGCGAGTGATATACATATAGAGCCGTTTGAAAAAAGGACGCGCGTAAGGTACAGACGGGACGGCGTGCTTATAGAAACCCTGACGCCGCCGAAAAAAATGCATTCCGCGCTCGTATCAAGGATAAAAATCATGGCCCAGCTTGATATCGCCGAAAGGCGCATACCGCAGGACGGCAAATTCCAAATGCGCTATGAAAACAGGCAGGTTGATTTCCGCGTATCCATCCTGCCGTCCGTGCACGGCGAAAAAATAGTCATGCGAATCCTGGACTCCTCATCGCTGGCTACCAGCCTGGACACGCTCGGCTTTGAACCCGAAGTCCTCAACGCCATACGCAAGGCCATCAACGCCGCTTACGGGATGCTTCTCGTTACGGGCCCTACAGGGAGCGGAAAATCCACGACCCTTTATTCCTGCGTGCGCGAGGTGCTTTGCCCTGAAGACAATATCGTTACCGTGGAAGACCCCGTGGAATACCAGCTTGAAGGCGTCATACAGGTGCCTGTCAGCGTGAAAAAAGGAATGACTTTTGCCGCGGCACTGCGCTCCATTCTAAGGCAGGACCCTGACACCATAATGATCGGTGAAATCCGCGACCAGGAAACCGCGGATATCGCGGTCAAAGCGGCCATCACAGGCCACCTCGTGTTGAGCACGCTCCATACAAACGACGCCGCATCCACGATTACGCGCCTTATAGATATGGGCATTGACCAGTTCATGGTCGCCTCATCCGTCATACTCGTACTGGCACAGCGACTCGCGCGCAAGTTATGCGAAAACTGCAAGGAACCGTTTACGCCGCCCAGGGAACGCCTGCTTGACATCGGCTACCTGGAATCCGACCTGGAAAACATGACCATATTCAAACCCGTCGGCTGTTCGCGCTGTGTAAACGGCTACAAGGGAAGATTCGCTCTTGTTGAGGCCCTTGAAGTTGACGAAGAAATGAAAAAAATGATCATTGCCGGCGCCTCGGCAATAGACATGAAGTCTTACGCGATAAACAAACGGCACATGATGACACTGCGCAGGTGCGCTCTCATGAACTGCAAGAGAGGCAAGACCTCCATTGAAGAAGTCCTGAGGATGACCATGGACTAAATCGCATCCGGCGATTCGGTTGTTTTATTATTAAGGATTTTTGCTATGCCATATTTCAGGTATATCTCAAAAGACGCGGCCGGCAAGATAATATCCGGCAAGATAAAGGCCAACAACAAGGAACAGGCCGGAGCCCAGCTCAAGGCCAAAGGCCTTACGCCGGTATCGTTTGAAAAAATGAAAGGCGGTTTTTTTGCGAGCCTGCTTGGCGACCCCAAACCGCATATAAAATCCGAGGCCCTCGGCATCTTCACAAGACAGCTCTCAACCATGATATCCGCAGGCATCCCGCTCCTTGAAAGCCTTGAAATCCTGACCGAACAGGCCGATGACGCGGGTTTCAAACTGGCGATGCAGAAAGCGCTGGAAAAGCTCCGGAGCGGTTCGGACCTTTCGGAAGCCCTCAGCGATTACCCGAAAATTTTTACCAGGATATATATTTCCATGATCAAAGCCGGCGAAGCCAGCGGCCAGCTTGATACCGTGCTTACGCGCCTCGCGGAATTCATGGAATCCACCGAAAAACTGAAGCGTGAAATCAAGGCCGCAATGACATACCCCGTAGTTTCCCTTGTCATGATTCTCGGCATCGCCTCGGCACTGCTGATTTTCATCGTGCCGAAATTCAAAACGATATTTACGCAATTGAAAGTGCCTCTGCCCGCCATCACCAAAGGCCTGCTCGCGCTCAGCGACAATATACGCGATATGTGGTTCGTATGGATAGGCATTATCGTGGCCATATTCGTATCCTTTTCGCTCTGGAAAAAATCAAACAAGGGCGAAAAAATGTGGCACCACATTCTCCTGAAACTCCCTATATTCGGACAGCTTTTCGTTAAGGTGGCAATCTCAAGGTTCTCCAAGACGTTTTCAACCCTTATCCAGAGCGGCGTGCCCATACTTGGCGCGCTTGAAATCGTCGCGGCCACGTCCGGAAACAGGGTTATAGAAGACGCCGTGCTCAAGGCAAGGGAAAACGTGAGAAAAGGCGAAACGCTCGGCGAACCCCTCGGCGCAAGCAAGGTATTCCCGCCAATGGTCACAAGGATGATTTCAATCGGTGAAAAGTCCGGCGCGCTTGAACAATTGCTTGAAAAGATTTCGGAATTTTACGACCAGCAGGTTGAATCGACCGTTGAAGGCCTGACCGCGCTCATTGAACCGGTAATGATCGGCCTTATGGGCGTTGTCGTAGGCGGCATGGTTCTCGCCATATTCATGCCTATATTGAAAATCCAGGAAGCCCTGCAGAAAAAATAAAGAAAATGTTACCCACAAGCACGGAGTACGGTTTGTATCTGAGACGCCTTAACCTGCTGATGTCCATAAGGCTTCTGTTGGCAGGTGTCGGCATATTTGTGATTATCATAAGCAGGTACAGGGTCACTCTCCCGCTATCAGAAATCCAGCCGAAGGTCTATCTCGCCTATTACCTGCTCCTTACGGTCTGCATCGTGAACCTGTTTTACCTGCTTGTGCAGAAGATAATAAGCAAAGCGGCTGAAAAAAAAGTATCGGTCCTGAAAAAATTCGCCATCATCCAGATATTCGTCGACATCATCCTTATCGCAATACTCGTTTACCTCACCGGCGGCGTGGACAGCATATTCGCGTACCTTTTTTTCGCCGCGATACTGGCTGGCGCCATGCTGATATCCGCAAGAGCCAGCCTTTTCCTTGCCTCAACCGCCACCGTCTGCCTGAGCATGGTGAACATACTGTATTACCTGCATAAGGCCTACGGAATTGGACTGCCGCTCCTGTCCCCGGAAATCACGGAAAGGTTTGACAGGCGGCTGTCTTTCCTACTGCCCTACCTGTTTTTCTTCTCGCTGTCACTGCATATAGTGGCAATCCTCGCCGGCAGGCTCGCCATTGAACTTGAACGCGTAAAGATATTCACGGATGAAATCATCCAGCATATGGCGGACGGAGTCATCGCGGTTGACAAGAATTGCAAGATTGCGTTCATAAACAACCGCATCAGGGATTTTCTCGGCATCAAAGAACCCGTCAAATCGCTCCTGGGAAAATATTGCAGTGAAATACCCGGCATAGCGTCCTGCCCCGAACTCGTCGCCGAATTGTCATCGGAACACAAGAAAACGCCTACCGAACTCCTGCTCAAGGCCACGGACGGCGAAGATCGGCTCATTGAAATGAAAAGCTCGCTCCTTTACGACGAACAGGACCGCTTCAGGGGCGTCGTTACCGTGCTCATTGACATGAGCATGAAACTCAAAATGGAAAAGGCCGTCAAACACGCGGAAATGCTCCAGGCCCTGAGCGAAATGAGCGCAGGGATGGCGCATGAAATCCGCAACCCTCTCTCATCCATAAGGGGCGCCGCACAGGAACTCGCGGCCGCGGCGCAACTCGACGCGAACGATAAAAAACTCCTCACTATAATCGTAAAGGAATCCGACAGGCTGAATTCCATTATTTCCAATTTTTTTGAGTACGCGAAAAGAAAAACCGTAAAGTTCTCCTCTTTTAACCTGAGCCAGACCCTCGACGAAGTCTCCACGCTCCTGGAAAAAAGGGAAAACACCCCAATCAAGGTCGTAAAAGATTTTCCGCCTAAAATGGAATTCTTCGGCAACCCCGAACAGCTTAAACAGGCTATCCTTAACCTGGGCATTAATGCCGTGGAAGCTTCAAAGCCCGGCAGTACTGTCACTATAAGGGCATTTTATTCCAAAATGCCGGCGGATACGAACACGCAGAAATCTTCTTTGCTCAACGGCCTGATAGTCGAAGTTACGGATACCGGCAGTGGAATTGACCCTGCTATTTACAATAAAATCTATTCCCCTTTCTTTACAACTAAAACCGACGGCACGGGGCTGGGGCTTGCGATAGCCGACAAAATCGTGCGCAGCCATAACGGAAATATAACCATGCAAAGCCAGCTGAATAAAGGCACCGTTGTAAGCATCTGGTTGCCTCTGAAAAAATAAATTCATTATGAAAAAAATAAATATAGACGTGCTCAACCTGCCGTTTCCGGCAAAAGCAGAACCGCTTGTTGAGGCATTTTCCGAAATGCCGTATTCCTGCGTCCTGAGAAGCACTCTCCTGACAAAACGCTTCAGCAGGTATTCCTTCTTCTGCTGTCAGCCGTTCCTTATATTGCAGTCCAGGGGCCGTAACATAAGAACACTGTCAATTGATAAAGCCGGCGCCGGCTTTAATGAGAGCAAAAAAAAAGGCAATCCCTTTGAAGCGCTCCGGAACGTCCTTGAATATTACTCCATACGCAAACCCGCGCCCGCCCCGCCAGTGCCGTTTTATGCGGGCGGCGCCGGATACTTCAGCTATGACCTCTGCCGCTTTATTGAAAAACTGCCTTCGTCAACACCCGGTGACATTAAATTGCCGGATATGCATTTCGCCTTCTATAAATTCATCGCCGCAATTGACTCCGAATGCGAAAAAGCGTTCCTGTTCTCTGTTAATGCCACGAAAAAAGAAATATTTCTTTTCAGCGAATTTTATAAAAACGCGCTGTCACGGAAAATAACCGCGGCCCAATGCCCTGATATGCCGGCGCCAAAATCAAATTTCCGCAAGAATGACTACCTCAAAGCCGTTAAAAAAGCCATTCAATACATCAACGCAGGAGACATCTATCAGGTCAACCTCTCGCAGAGGTTCCACACCGCGCTCTCCTGCAGGCCCGCGGAACTCTACCGCCGCGTCAGCCTTATAAACCCGGCGCCTTTCTCCGCTTTCTGCAACGTTAACCCGGGACAGTTCGTGATAAGCTCGTCGCCGGAAAGATTCCTGAAAGTTGCCGAAGGCCATGTGGAAACACGGCCCATCAAAGGAACCCGCCGCAGGAGCGCCGACCCCGAAGAAGACTCCGCGCTTAAAAACGAACTGCTTGACAGCGTCAAGGATAACGCAGAACTCGCGATGATAGTTGACCTCGAAAGAAATGACCTCGGTAAAGTATGCGTTTATGATTCCGTAAAAGTAACTGAAAAAAAAGTCCTTGAAACCTACCCCACTGTCCACCACCTCGCGGCAACAATAGAAGGCTCCCTGCATCCGCGTTATGACCTTATAGACCTGATTAAGGCAACGTTCCCCGGCGGTTCAATAACCGGCGCCCCTAAAATACGGGCAATGGAAATCATAGACGAACTGGAACCCGTCAAACGCAGTGTCTATACCGGAGCTATCGGCTATATCGGCTTTGACGGAGATACTGACCTTAGCATCGCCATAAGGATTATGCTTGCCGATGGCAATAATGTATATTACCAGGCCGGCGGTGGAATAGTCGCGGATTCCGTGCCGGAACATGAATACGAAGAAACCCTCGTAAAAGGACTCGCGCTTAAAAACGCGCTCGCGCGTAATGCGTAACGAGGAGGAAGAATGAAAAAAGAAAAAGGAAGGACGTTTGGGATTTAATGACTGGATGATTTGCGACTTGATGATTGACGTACGAACTCGTAATCGTAAAAATCATCAACTCATTCAATCACCAAATAATTAAATCCGCAGGACTCCAGACTCTTAAACCCTGCCTTATTTTTTTCGCAAAAGTCTATAAATTAGAATCTAATATAAGGACGTAATATCATGAAAAAACACGTGTACCTGAACGGCCAGTACGTTAATGCCGCGGCCGCGGCTGTATCCGTATTTGACTCCGGTTTCCTGTACGGCGAGGGCCTTTTTGAAACCTTCCGCAGTTATAACGGCAGGGTCTTCGGACTCCGGGAACACATCGACCGGATGCGCAGGTCCGCGGCTTTTTTCAATATGCCATTTAGCCTTTCTGAAACTAAACTCGCGGAAATCATCAGGCGCCTGAGCGAAATGAACAGCGAATATAACTGCGTCTTCCGCATAGTGCTTACGCGGGGCCGCGGAATAATGTGGAAAGGCCAAAAACAAATGCCGCCTACCATAACCGTCCTGACAAGGGAACTGCATACGGATATGGATTACCTCAGGCAAACGGGCGTAAAATTGATAATCAGCAATACGCCCAGGGATTCCTCCAACCCCCTGTTTCGGCATAAAACCCTGAGCTATATGCAGAATGTCATCGCGCGTTCCACGGCATTGAAAGAAAAGGCGTTTGACGCGGTTTTTCTTGACAATCGCAAACGAGTCCTTGAAGGCGCCATAAGCAACTTATTCATCGTTAAAAATAGCTGTATTTTGACCCCGCCCCTCTCCCTGAATATACTTCCGGGCATCACGAGAAACAGCGTCCTGCAGATCGCAAAAATGCTCAAACTTGATGCCGCTGAAAAGGAAATCACGCTTAACGACCTGCTTGGCGCGGATGAAGCATTCCTGACTAACAGCGTGGTCGGCATCATGCCGGTAAAACAGGCCGGCAATAAAAAAATCCGAGGAAAAGTCCCGGGCAAATTGACTTACCTTTTGTCCGAAGTGTATACAATTGAATTGGCAAGAAAGTTGAGATTGAACAATGGAACAGTTTAACGTCACAAAAAACAAACTCCTGAAAGAAGAAGTCTGGGAAAAAACCGACAAATGCGGATTGCCCGTGTATGTCATCCCCAAAAAAGGATTCCTTAACAAAACGGCAATGGTCGGGGTTAAATTCGGTTCCGTTGACCTCCATTTCCACCCGCGCACCTCGCCGCAGGAAAAGTATTCCTCCCCTGAAGGCACGGCGCATTTCCTGGAACACCAGCTGTTTAAAAAGGAAAAGTACGATATTTTTGAAATCTTCGGGCGCTACGGGGCGTCAAGCAACGCCTATACTTCCTTCGTGGTAACATCGTATTTTTTCACATGCACTGATAATTTCGAAAAAAACCTTGAAGTGCTCCTCGAACTTGCCTACAAACCGGTTTTTAAGGATGAATTCGTAAACAAAGAACAGCCCATAATCCAGCAGGAAATCAAAATGCATAACGATATCCCCGACCTGAAGGTGTTCCTCAACCTCATGGCAATACTGTTCCAGAAACATCCCGTCAGGCATGACCCCGAAGGAAGCATTGAAAGCATTTCAAGGATAACGGCGGACACCCTGAAAAAAAATTACAGCACTTTTTACCATCCCGCTAATACGGTGCTGGTCTGCTCCGGCGATATTGACCCGAAAACCGTCTTCAGCATGGTGGAAAAAGCCTTTGCGAATTCACCGAAAGGCAAAGGCGCCGCCATTAAAAGAATCGCCTCTGAAGAGCCGCCGGAGGCCTCCCGGAAACTGATTACAGCCCAGGCTTCCATCCCCCGCAAGAAATGCCTCATGGGATTCAAGGAAATAAAAACGGAAAACGACCCGCGCAAACTCTATTTGCGGGAACTTCACTCGGAAATAGCATTGCACCTGCTCTTCGGCAAGGTGTCAAAGTTCTTTGACCGCCACTACCAGGCCGGCATAGTTGACGATTCCTTCAGCGCGTCATATTTCTGCCATAAAACGTTCGGCCTTGCCGGTATAGGCGGCGATACGGATAGTCCGGAAAAAATGACGGATGCCGTATTCAAGGAAATCAAAAATGCCCGCAGGAACGGATTTAAGAAACACGACGTTGAACGCGTCAGAAGGGAATATACGGGAAAATTCCTGCGCAGTTTTGATTCGCCTTACAAATGCGCCTCGGTATTCCATAACTATATCCTTAACGACGTGAATGTATTTGAATTTCCCGACCTTCTGAAAAAAATCAACCGGAAATCCCTACAGGAACGCATGGAAGAACTTCTTGACGAAAACAGGCACGCGGTATCCATCGTAGAACCGCTGAAGGTTTAACAACGAGTCTTTTTTAGGATTACATTAAAAATGCTTTTAGAAAACAAACATACGCGAATGGCGCCGGTCTTCATCCTTGCCGCCTGCGCCATACTGCTGAACCTTTCAGCCTGTAAAAAATCTTCGCCCGTTCAGGAATACAAGGACTACTGCCTCTACGTGCTGAACGAGACACAAACAGTGTCCTGCAATATAGAAATGGTACTGGATAATGAAATCCTCCAGGATCCGGCAAATCCCGTTTCCATTAATGAGGGAAACAGATACCTCAGAACCTCCTCAATCCTGTACGAAGCCGCTCCGGATAAATTAAGAGTGGAATCAATACAAATCCTGCCCGAATTGCTGGCGCCCGCGTTCAAACCGCAAAGGTCGCTCCTGCTTTACGACGGCGCCAACCAGTGGTGCGAAGGCGCGGATAAGGAAAACAAAATGCAATATAGACGGGTAAAAACAGCAGGGATTACGACGCCCAAAAGGCCTTTTGATACCCATCTGAACAACAGGGATTCCGGCCTCATGCTCGGGGAAGGCCTCCTGGGAAGCATGCGCACCATTTTCAGGATCTATACCATGCGGGAAGTCTTCACCGATAACCTCAACGGAACGGAATGCATAGTCCTGGAAGGAAAACTCAATGAAAAAGAATTTTATAAATACCTTGAAGATTCCTTCCAGGAGTTTGACAACCCTAAAGAACGCAGTATGCTTATGGATAAATTCGCCTTCCTGCAGATGTATATCGCGGAATCCGATTATTTTGTAAGGAAATACAGCTTCGGACCCGCCTGGGACAGGAATTATATGACCGTCTCTTTCAGCAATATAGCGCTTAATCAGGAATTTCCGCCGGACACCTTCGCGTACAACCCCCCGGCAGGAGTTGAAATAATAGACGTGACCGAACTCATAAAGCGCAAATTAGATCAGTTTTTGTCAAAAAAGTAATACCCGAAGGATTTTTCAGAAGAAGCATTTATGGCAATGAATGAACAACAGGTAAGGTCGCTTGCCGGCCTTTCCGATTCAGACGCGGAAGCGCTCATCAAAAAAGAAGGGTATAACGAACTCCCTTCAGCACGCAAAAAAAATATTTTCGTAATCGGTTTTGAAGTATTCAGGGAACCGATGTTCCTTCTCCTGGTCTCCTGCGGATTAATCTATCTTTTCCTCGGCGACGTGGAAGAAGCCATAATGCTCATCGGTTTTGTTTTCTTCATAATGGGAATCACCATTTACCAGGAAGGCAAAACCGAAAAGGCCCTTGTGGCGCTAAGAGACCTTTCCAGCCCCCGCGCTCTCGTAATCCGAAACGGCAGTAGAAAAAGAATCGCAGGAAGGGAAGTGGTGCGCGGGGATTACATCATTCTTTCCGAAGGCGACAGGGTGCCCGCGGACGGCATCGTCGCGTGGGAAGTCGGGCTCGCCATAGATGAATCGCTTCTTACAGGCGAATCCATTCCGGTAAGGAAATCCGCAGGCGAACCGGAAACCGCAATGCAGCGCCCCGGTGGCGATGATTCGCCTTTTGTCTATTCCGGCACGCTGACCGTACAGGGACAGGCAGTCGTGCTTGTAAAACATGCCGGCATCAATACTGAAATCGGAAGAATCGGAAAGGCATTGCAATCCGTTACGCCCGAAGAAACCCTGCTTCAAAAAGAAACCCGGAAGATCGTAAAAGCGGTTTTTATCATAGCCGCGGTGCTCTGCGTGCTGGTAATGCTCGTTTACGGCCTTACGCGCGGCGATTGGCTGAACAGCGTGCTTTCAGGAATAACGCTCGCAATGGCCATGCTTCCGGAGGAATTCCCCGTTGTCCTGACGATATTCCTCGCGCTCGGAGCCTGGAGGCTTTCGCAGAAAAGAGTGCTGACCAGGAAAATGCCCGCGATTGAAACCCTCGGCGCCGCAACAGTCCTATGCGTTGATAAAACCGGCACTATCACGCAAAATAAAATGTCCGTAAAGAAAATTTTCGCCGGTAAAAGGCATTATGATGTCTTTGAAAACGCCGGCTCAGGCCTGCCTGAAGAGTTCCATGAATTGGTTGAATTCGCCATCCTCGCAAGCCAGAAAGACCCGTTTGACCCCATGGAAAAAGCCCTGGAAAGGCTCGGCAGGGAACGGCTTAACAATACTGAACACCTGCATGAGAGCCGGCAGTTGCTCCAGCAGTATCCTTTGTCAAAAGAACTCCTCGCACTTTCCCACGCGTGGAAACTTGCCGAGGCAAACAGCATTGTTGTCGCGGCAAAAGGCGCGCCCGAGGCAATAATAGACCTCTGCCATTTGGAAACAGGCGTACGGGAAGATATTATCAAACATGTTACCTTAATGGCCGGTGAAGGCCTCAGGGTGCTCGGCATCGCAAAGGCGTATTTTGACGAAAGCTCCCTCCCCGGCACCCAGCATGATTTTGTATTTAAATTTGTCGGGCTGATCGGGCTTGAAGACCCCATACGCCCGGCGGTTCCGCTTGCCCTTAAGGAATGCTATGAAGCCGGCCTGCGCGTGGTCATGATAACCGGAGACTACCCGGAAACCGCGAAAAATATCGCGCGCCAGATAGGACTGCAAAATCCTGACCGCGTAATAACAGGGCCGGAACTTGAAAAACTGCCGCATGAAGAACTCCGCGCTGAAATAAAAAACGTCAATATTTTCGCCCGCGTAGTGCCGGAACAAAAATTGCTCATAGTGGACGCGTTAAAGGCGAACGGCGAAATCGTCGCGATGACGGGCGACGGGGTAAACGACGCGCCGGCATTGAAATCAGCCCACATAGGAATTTCCATGGGGGAAAGAGGCACCGATGTCGCGCGCGAGGCATCCGACCTTGTACTGCTGGATGACGATTTTTCATCCATAGTGGAAGCCGTAAAAATGGGCAGAAGGATATTTGACAACTTGAAAAAGGCGATGGCTTATATAATAAGCATCCATACACCTATAGCATTGCTCTCGCTGGCGCCTGTGATATTGAAATGGAAGGAACTCATAATTCTGCCGGTGCATATAGTTTTTCTTGAACTGATTATAGACCCGGCATGTTCAATAGTTTTTGAAGCCGAGCCCGCGGAAAAAGGCATCATGCTGAGAAAGCCGCGGGACCCGAAGGAACCGCTTTTCGGCAAAAAAACGCTCTCTTTGAGCGTATTGCAGGGTATTTTCGCCTTTGTAATCGTCATGTCGGTATTTTACATCGCGATATCCCTTGAACAATCCACAGATGAAGCGCGTGCGCTTGCCTTTTCCACGCTGATAATTTCCAATATATGCCTGATCCTGACCAACAGAAACTGGTCTGTAACGATTTTTTCATCTATAAGGACGTTCAATAAGGCCCTGTTCTGGGTCATCGGAGGCGCCATACTGTTCCTGACAATAGCGGTATATGCCCCGTTTATGCAAAACTTATTCCACTTCGCGGCCATTCATCCTATTGATATTGCCATAGCGCTGACAGCCGGGTTGTTGAGCATACTCTGGTTTGAAATCCTGAAATTCACAAAGAAAAGAAATAATGAAGATATTTTCAGATAAGGAACATTAACGAATTATCAGCCACGAATGAACACGAACACGACAATTTTTTACCACGAAACATACGGAATACATGGAAAACGCCGAACACGTCGTCGTAATCCTGTGGCTTCTGCGAACGTCAGCGATACTGCGTCTTTGCGTCCTTTGCGCTCTTTTCCCTTTTCCTTAATATGACATTACTGTAAGGGATCCTGCGCAAGGAGCGGTTTATTCCGGACGTCTTACGTCTAACGACGACCGCGGTTTAACCGCAAAGGCCGCTAAGCGCGCTAAGACGATTGCAGGGTAACGCCGTCTTTATGAACTTTGCGCTCTTAGCGGTTTATTCCGGTCGTCATACGTCTAACGACGACCACGATTTAACCGCAAAGGCCGCTAAGCACGCTAAGACGATTGCAGGGTAACGCCGTCTTTGCGAACTTTGCGCTCTTAGCGGTTTATTCCGGTCGTCTTACGTCTAACGACGACCGCGGTTTAACCACAAAGGCCGCTAAGCAAGTTTACCCTGCCGCAGTACTGCGACCAAAGGGAGTCCTGCGACTGAGCCATTAGGCGAAGAAGTCCCGACCGAAGAGTCGGGATAGCGAAGCGGAGGGAAGCAGAGCGAAGTGAGTGTAACGAAGGGCTAAGAGCCGAATGCGCACCTCGTATTACGAACCGCGAATTACTGACTATTGCTCCCTGATTACTGATTACTTGTCAGTCCCTCGCTACTCAGTTTACCCTGAGCTTGCCGAAGGGCTACTGGCTACTCGCTACTACGTTAGACTCATTTCTTCCCGCCGCCGGGCTTGCCTCCACCCGGCTTGCCGCCGCCCGGTTTCAATCCGCCGCCCGGTTTGCCCGGTTTGCCCGCAGGGGGTTTCCATTTTCCCGGATTTACTATCACATTCTTCTGCGTCCACGCCGGCTGGTAATCGGGGTCAAACCTGTCCACCTGCCCCATAACTAAATCTATTGATGTCGTATTGATGTCCACAAGCAACGGTTCGTCGGATACTGCAAATGAGCAAAAACCGTTTCTCTGCTTGAGCGTCTCCTTCGGCTTGTCTATCGTCCTCGTGTTTACGGTTTTTACGTTATCCGGATACTGGAAACCTATTGAAACATAGGCCTTTTTATCCTTGAATTGATTAACGAATTCCTTGTCTGTCCAGACAACCATTACAAAATCGGCGTCTTTTTTCTTAAAAATAAATGCCTTGATTTTCTGTTCCGCGCAGGGAGCCGGAGACTGGTATTCAAGCCCGTCAAATTCCTTGACTATGCTTTTAAACGCGCCGTAAG
The DNA here is from genome assembly GCA_016220095.1 of Planctomycetota bacterium. Taxonomy (GTDB): domain Bacteria; phylum Planctomycetota; class MHYJ01; order JACQXL01; family JACRIJ01; genus JACRIJ01. The sequence goes on from JACRIJ010000107.1 coordinate 41,156, forward strand.
CGGGCCTTTTAGATGCGCCCGCGGCAAGCCCTACGGATTCGCTCTCATCACTTCCCGCAGGTTCGCTCACGGGACAATACAAAACAGAAGCGCCGCCCGCGAAGGCCATTATGTACGCCTTTAACAGATTGCCCTCCTGGTCAAATTTTACGGTCTTGCCGTTTTTGTCTTTTGAGGCAAATCTTACGCCCAAGACGGGCATTGAATTGGAACTGTTGCCCATCTGCGCAGACATATTATAGGAATCCATGCCGTCCTCGCCGTCAACTGTAACTGCAGAAAACACCGTTCCGCCAAGGTCGCTGAATGCCTTTTTGCCGTTGACCGCGGCAACAAATTCGCTTTTCTTCAAGGTATCGCCGTCCTGCACAAGGCCTTCTTTGAAAGGGCCTGCGATGAGTTTCGCGCCTGTAGTCACCTTGCCAAGCGCTTCCATGCAAACGCCGAGCATGGCCGTATAGGTTTTCGTGTCCGGCTTGGGAAGCCATTGGCCTTCGGCATCCGGCTGATACCATACGCCCCAATACTTGATTTTCTCGCCGTATTTTTCCGCAAGCATTGAAACCGTATCGGCAAGGGCGGGATAAAATTCCTGCTTAGGCGGATAGAAAGTCCATTTCTTTTCGTCGTCAATTTTTTCCGCGCTTGAATTCCACAGCGTAGAACCCGTAAGCACGCAGGTCACGTTCATTTCCTTCTTGCCGATTTTCTTAATAATTTCATCAAAGGCCTTAAGCTCATATTTGCCTTTTTCAGGTTCTATGTCATCCCAATTGAGCCTAAAAATAAAGCTATTCACCCCCAAATCCAACGCTTCTTCCGCGGTACCCATGACGCCGAAGCTTACATTATGGGGTTTAGGCGCGGCAGGCGCCGGAGGCGCGTCCTGCGCGAAAGAACCGGTTGCTATCAGGCAAATGAAAACGATTGGATAAAACAGATATTTTTTCATATTAATCTCCTGTATGAAACGAACGTTTTTTAGCCACGAAGGCGCAAAGACACGAAGATTTAGCGATAAAACGACGACACGAATTTTGCCACAGAGCGCACAGAGAACTCAGAGAGCGACGATGACTTTGCCAAGCCGGTCATCCCGTTAAGCCGAAGACAAGCATTTGGTTACAGTTTGCAGGCAATACAGCCATTGACGTTTGTACGCGCCTAAAAATTGTCGTTAATCTCGGTGTACTCTGTGGTCTTTTATCCTGAGTCCCGACTAAAGTCGGGACGAAGGGCTGTGGCAAATCTGCGTAGTCGTTCGTCATTCTTCGCACCTAAGTTTACCCTGCCGCAGTCCTGAGCACTTAGCTTCGCTCAGCGTAAACTTAGCGAAGGGAGCGTTTAGCGAAGGGTGTCTTCGTGGCAAATGGTCGTCTATTGATAGTATCTCTTATTATTAAAACACCGCAAAAAGAGGAAAGTTTCGTGAATTCCACAGGGAAAAGGCAGGCTAACGCTCCGTCCGTCCTTCCTGCTCCATTTTTCATACTTCCTCCTTCGTTAAAGACAGGGACTTGACGAGACTTGGACGAGACACGACGACTTCTTTGGTTTACGATTACGCGTCCGCACGTCAATCATCAAGCCGCAAATCATCCAGTCATTAAATCCCAAACGTCCTTTCTTCTCCAAGAATAGTCCGTTCGTCAAAATACGTTCAAGTCAACTCCGAAGGAGAGGAAAAATCAGCAAAAGTCGTCGTTTTCCGTGTGTTCAGTGTGTTCTGTGGTAAAAAATCGTCGTCGTTTTGTCTTAACGTGCTTAGCGCGCTTGGCGGTTGAATCGTCGGCATTCGTCTATTCCTTCATTTTTCATTATTCCTTCTTCGTATATGACTCCTGACTTATGATTCAAAGACTCTTAGACTTCATCGTTTACATTTCCGTTTTCAAGTTATCAAGTATCGACTGAAGTTTATCTTTTAAAGAAGGGTTGAGTTCAATCGCTTTTTCAAGGTCAGTTATTGCGCCTTTACAGTCGTCTGTTTTGTATTTGGCAAGGCCTCTATTGCCATACGCCTCCGCAACATTTGGATTCAGTTCTATCGCCTTGTCAAAGTCAGCTATTGCTTCCTTATAGTTTCCGAGTCTATTTTCACAAAGGCCTCTATTATTATATGCTTCCCCGTAATTTGGTTTTAGCTCTATTGCTTTATTATAGTCAGCTATTGCATTTTCATGGTCGCCAAGATTACTTCTGGCAACGCCTCTGCCGCAATATGCTTCCGAAACAATTGGATTTAGCTCTATCGCCTTAGTTAAATCAACTATTGCTTCTTTGTAATTAGCAAGATTACTTTTAATAATACCTCTGCTGTAATAGGCTTTTGCAAGATTCGGATTTATTTCTATTGCTTTAGTAAAGTCAGCTATGGCATTTTCATTATCGCCAAGATTATTTCTGGCAATACCTCTGTTGTAATACGCGTCTGTAAGATTTGGATTTAGCTCTATTGCCTTGTCAAGATCAGCTGCCGACTCCTTAGTATAACCAAGCTTTCTTTTAGCAACACCTCTGCCGTAATATGCCTCCGCAAGATTTGGATTAAGTTCTATTGCCTTGTCAAAGTCAGCCATCGCTTTCTTATCATCACCAAGCTTGCCGTTAACAACACCCCTGTTGGTATACACTTCTGCAAGATTTGGATTTAGTTCAATTGCCCTGTCAAGGTCAGCGAGCGCTTCTTTATCATCACCAAGCTTGCCTTTAGTAGAACCCCTGTTGGAATATGCCTCCGCATAATTTGGATTTAGCTCAATCGCCTTGTTATAATCAGCTAATGCGCCTTTATTGTCGTTAATCATGCCTCTGGCAACACCTCTATTGTAATAAGCTTCTGCAAGATTTGGATCTAATTCTATCGCTTTAGTACAATCTGCTATGAGACCATTTAAGTCGCCAAGCATGCCTTTAGTAACACCTCTATTGAGATATGCCTTTGCATAATCAGGATTTAACTCTATTGCCTTGTCAAAGTCAGCTATTGCTTCCTTTGTATAATTATTAAGTTTGCTTTTGGCAACGCCTCTGCCGTAATATGCCTCCGCAAGATTTGGATTCAGCTTTATCGCATTATTGCAGTCATCTATCGTGCCCTTTAAGTCTCCAAGCCGGCCCCTGTCAATACCCCTGCTGGAATACGCCTCGGCGTAATCGGGATTCAATTCCATCGCTCTGTTGTAATCAATTAGCGCGCCTTTATAATCGCTGAGTTCGTCTTTAGCTTTACCCTTATTGTAATATGCCTTGGCATCATCGGCTATAGATATTCCCTTATCCGGAGTGCTTGAACATCCGTAAGACAATGCTAATAGCGCCATCGTTGGCAATAAAGATTTAAGGATTTTTCTCATACTTATCTTCTCCCATAAACATGAAGAAGGAAAAATGAAAACCAAAGAAGTCGTCGTATTTCTTCAAAGTCTCATAACGTCCCTGCCAACTAAGCCCTGTACCAATCAATCTTCCAATATTTAATCTTCTAATCTTTTAATCCTGCAATCGTCCTGTAATATTCTTCCAGCACCTCGTCTGTAAAGAGCACGAAACGCACTTCCTTGAAATCATATTCCTGCAGAAATCCGGCTGCTGTTTTCAACGCGATTTCCGCGGCGCGCGCTACCGGGAACTTGTAGGCGCCGGTGCTGATGGAAGGAAAGGCGATAGTTTCAACCTTATTATCATATGCCAGCCGGAGTGAAGTTTTATACGCAGAGGCAAGTAGTTCGTCTTCGTTAAAGGAACCGCCCTGCCATTTCGGCCCGACGGTATGGATAACGAATCTCGCATTCAGCCTGCCGGCAGTGGTGATAACGGCGTCGCCGGTTTTACAGCCGCCCTGGCGTTTGCGGATTTCAATGCATTCGTTAAGGATTTGCGTGCCGCCGGCCTTGTGTATGGCCCCGTCCACGCCGCCGCCGCCAAGCAATGTATGGTTAGCCGCGTTGACTATGGCATCGGCCGTTTCCTTTGTAATATCGCCAAGCTTAAGGCTCAAAAATGTATTGTTGATTTTTTTCTGCATAAATAAAACTACCGCAATTAAACCTTCCCCGAAAACTAAAAATACATTATAGACTTTCAACATATGATTGTCAAGAAAAGTTACAAAAAAATGTATCGCCTCAGTAGAGGTGGCATTAAAGGACGTTAGTGGCCCAGCCATTTATGGCTGGGTTATGGAAGGCTGAGAAATATGAAGGGCATTCATGCCCTTAATATAACGCCATGAATGGCGTAAGTATCAGGCTTTTGACATACAAACCCAGCCATAAATGGCTGGGCTATTATACGCT
>JACRIJ010000104.1 GCA_016220095.1 Planctomycetota bacterium
CAAAAGCCTGATACTTACGCCATTCATGGCGTTATATTAAGGGCATGAATGCCCTTCATATTTCTCAGCCTTCCATAACCCAGCCATAAATGGCTGGGCTACTAACGTCCTTTAATGCCACCTCTACTGAGGCGATACAATACCGGTGTCTTTGTCCTTGACTTTTCGCGAATAAAAGCCTATAATGGAAATGTTTTTTATTGGAGGAACTGCTGATATGCAATTAACAGAGATCCGCTGGCATGGCAGAGGCGGCCAGGGCGTCAAAACCGCGGCTACGCTCGTGGCGGAAGTTGCCATGGAAACCGGCATGTACACGCAGGGTTTCCCGGAATACGGCCCGGAGCGTTCCGGCGCGCCCGTAAGGGGTTTTACGCGCATAAGCGACGTGGAAATCCGCATGCATTGCGCCATAGAAAATCCCGATATCATAATTGTCCTTGACCCGTCCCTGCTTGAAACTGGAAACGTATGCGACGGCGCTAAGCCGAACAGCGTAATACTGGTGAATACGGATATGACGCCGGAGGAAGTGCGCAAAAAGATAAAGATATCCGAAGGCAAAATATACACCCTTGACGCGCAGACCATAGCCCTTAAGGAAATCGGCCGCCCTATTCCGAACATTCCGCTGATAGGAGCGCTTTCAAAAATTACAGGCAAACCCGCGGTTGAAGCCATTAAAAAAGGCATAAAGAAAAAATTCGGGCATAAATTCAGCGAAAAAGTCGTTGAAGGCAATCTGCGCGCCATTGAACGTTCGTATAACGAAGTGAAAAGCGAGAAGTGATTACGAAGTAACGAGTAATCGGCAGCCCTTCGGCAAGCTCAGGGTAAACTGAGTAGCGAGGGACGACGATGAAAGATGACAGGCAAGCAGGTGACAGTTGAATTACGAAACGACGATACGAATTTTGCCACAGAGTGCACAGAGACCACGGAGAACGCGACGAATCAGACAGGGACTTAACGAGACTCTAAGTGGCTGAAAGCGTCGTCGTAGTTTTAGAATTTCTTAAAGCAGATAACCTTTTGGTTGCGGCTTTGCTACTTTATAAATCAGGATTTAGAATTTTATATCAGGAGTCAGATATGGTGAAAAAGTTAAAAACCTGGAAGGAAATTCCGATTGGCGGGCTTATTACTGAGCCCGGATTCAGCATTAATTACGAAACCGGGGACTGGAAGACCTATAAGCCGATCCACAAAAGCAATTGCACCCACTGCATGATATGCTGGCTTTACTGTCCCGATTCGGCTATTATAGCCAAAGACGGCAAGGTAACCGGAATAGATTACAGCCATTGCAAAGGCTGCGGGGTATGCTCAAGGCAGTGCCCTTTGAAAGACAAGGCAATGGTCATGGAATTAGATAAATAGAATTAAAAATTAAGAATTAATAATACCGATTGTGAAAGGAGCGGTTAAATATATGGCCAAAAATGTCAGTTTAACGGGAAATGACGCCGTAGGAACGGCGTTGAAACAGATTAACCCCGACGTGGCCGCGGTGTTTCCAATTACGCCGCAGACTGAATTAATGCATAAATTCGCCGCATTTGTCGCGAACGGCGAGGTGGATACGCACCTTATTACCGTAGAATCAGAGCACAGCGCCATGAGCGCTACCATAGGCGCGGCGGCCGCCGGCGCGAGATCCATTACGGCGACCTCATCGGCGGGCCTTGCCTATATGTGGGAAATGCTTTATATAGCCGCTTCCCTGCGCCTGCCCATAGTCATGCCTCTCGTCAATCGCGCGCTCAGCGGCCCCATAAATATTCATTGCGACCATTCGGACGTCATGGGCATGCGGGACGCGGGATGGATAATTATTTTCGCGGAAAATACCCAGGAAGCATACGATAATACCGTGCAGGCATTCCGCATCGCGGAACACAAAAACGTGCTTCTCCCCATAGCAGTGTGCTTTGACGGGTTTATCATAAGTCATACCCAGGAAATCCTGCAGATGCTTGACGATGCCGAGGTTAAAAAATTCGTGGGCGAATACCAGCCCGCGTACAGCCTTCTTGATACGGACCACCCGGTTACGGTGGGGCCGCTCGCACTGCCCGATTATTATTTTGAATGCAAGCGCCAGCAGATTGAAGGAATGAAAAACGCCATGTCCGTTATAGAAGAAATCGGCGTGGAATACGGAAAACTTTCCGGCCGCGCTTACGGGCATTTTGAGACGTATAAACTTGAAGATGCCGAGACCGTGCTTGTCGGGGCCGGTTCCACGATGGGTACCGCGAGAATGGCCGTGGACAGCCTTCGCGCGAAAGGCAAGAAAGTTGGATTGTTAAAAATACGCACCTTCAGGCCGTTCCCGGCGGACGCCATCAGGAAAGCGCTTGGCAACGCGAAGACCATTGGCGTTCTTGACCGCGCCGTTAGTTTCGGCATGGAAGGCGGCCCGATATTTTCCGAGATACGCTCCGTGCTGTTCGGCAAAAAAATAAACCTGAAAAGCTATATATACGGCCTCGGCGGCCGGGATATATTCCCGCATCAGATTGAAGACGTGTTTGCCGAAATGGAACGCGTAACAAAAGACGGCAATGCCGGGACAACAGAAAACTACATCGGGTTAAGGGAATAATTTTTGGAGATAAAATTTATGGCATTAAAAAGCTTGAAAGAATATTCGGCTCAATCAGGATTGCTGGCCGGAGGCCACAGGGCGTGCTCGGGATGCCCGGCCCCTACGGCCATCAGGATGGCGCTTAACGCGGCTGATACAAAAGACATCGTCGTCGCTTTTTCAACCGGATGCATGGAAGTGGTTACCACCATCTATCCGTTCACCGCGTGGAAAATACCCTATATCCACAGCGCCTTTGAAAACGTGGCCGCCACAATAAGCGGCGTGGAAACCGCCTATAACGCGCTTAAGGCAAAAGGGAAAATCACCAGAGATATAAAATTCATGGCATGGGGCGGCGACGGCGGCACGTATGACATAGGGCTTCAGTCGCTTTCAGGCGCTCTTGAAAGGGGCCACAGGTATCTGCATATATGTTATGATAACGAAGGTTATATGAATACCGGAATCCAAAGGTCCGGTTCTACGCCTAAAGGAGCGGAAACCAATACAAGCCAGATAGGCTCTGTACAGAAAGGTAAACAACAGCAGAAAAAAGACCTGACCGCTATCGTAATCGCGCATCATATACCTTATGTAGCGCAGGCATCCGTCCACAACTGGAAGGATTTTATGACAAAAGTCCAGAAAGGCCTTGCCGTAAAAGACGGTCCGGCATTCATAAACGTGCTCGCGCCCTGCCATCGCGGCTGGAGAGTCGCGGAAGACGAAGGGTTTGAATATGCCCGTCTCGCTGTGGAAACCTGCACCTGGCATATGTTTGAAGTGGAAAACGGCAAATTAACCATAAATTATAAACCGAAAACAAAATTGCCCGTCCAGGATTACCTGCTTAAACAGGGCCGGTTCAGGCACCTGAATGACCCCGCAAACGCCGCGTTGGTAGCGGAAATACAGGCGGATGTGGATAAAAAATGGCAGGAATTGCTGGATAAAGAGTCAAAGAGCCTGTGAGTCCGGGGCTTGGAGTCTGGAGCGAAAGAAGAAGAATGAAGGACGTTATCCTAGATCCGATACCCGGGTCCCGGACGCCGGATTCCGTTTAAACTTGCCGTGCTTTGGCGCATGGCGGAAACCGTGCGAGCGTTAGCGATACTGCGATTCCTGCGAACCGCAACGATACTGCGGTTACTGCGTTTTAAGCAAACCATGGCTTTCATGTCCAACGTGTTTTAAATTGACTATACATTTCTTTATGCTATAATACGCAATATGAACAAACATATTGCGCTGAAAATCATTATACCGGTTGTGATCGCCGTAACCATGATAATAGTCGGCGCTACGTATTTCATCCTGAAAAACCATGCCAAAATGCTGATGGAAAAAACCAAAACAAACAATATGTTCTGGGGAAATCTTATAACCGTTCAGCTTGAAAAATCCATGCTGTCCGGTAAAAGGCAGGATGTGCAGGAAATGCTGATAGCCATCGGCAAATCTCCGGATATCGTTAACATTAATGTTATAGATAACGAAGGTACAATCAAATTTTCATCTTCTCCCGAAACTATCGGGAGCCAAATAACCCCTAAAGAAAATGAAGACATAAAAACGCTTGTAAATAACTCCGGTTATTCCGCGTTTGCGGAACAAAAAGCGATTTTCCGGTTCGCAAGGAATTTTACAAATCATTCGGATTGCATGGCCTGCCATGACTCATCGCAAAAAATACTCGGCACGCTGAAAATAGACATGTCTCTCAAGCAGATTAAAGCCGACCTGGATTCCAATTATAAGACTATAAGCGCCTTCGCCCTTGTTTCCATAGTTTTTATCTCCGCCCTGCTCTCATTCCTTGTGCTGTATCTGGTTAACAGGCCTATTTCCAAACTTATTTCGGCAATGGATGAAATTGAACGCGGCAGGCTTTCCGCCCGGGCCGAAATCCTTAATTTGGACGAAATAGGTATACTTGCACAACATTTTAATTCCATGGTGGAAAGCCTGGAAAAAGCCAAAAAAGAACTGCAGTCACAGCACGAAGCGCAGTTGTTCCATATGGACAAACTTGCTTCTCTTGGCGAGATAGCGCTCGGTATGGCGCACGAAATAAAAAATCCCCTTGCCAGCATCGGGGCCGCCGTGCAGGTTATTTCCGAATCCGGCACGTTTGACCACAAGCACGATGCCATTGTGCAGGAAATACTCATGCAAATCAGGCGGCTTGATAAAACCATCAAAGACCTCCTGCTGTTTGCGAGGCCTTCTGAACCCTACTTCATCAAGGCCGGCGTAACCGAAGTCATAAACCGTTCAATCCTGCTCATAAAAAACCAGGCTGAAAACCAGCGTATCGTCATTGAAACGGATTTTGACGGCCCTGCAAAAGAGCCGATAATGCTTGACCCTGAACAGCTTCAGCAGGTTTTTATGAATATACTCCTGAACAGCATACAGGCAATGCCTGACGGAGGCTTGATCAGGATTGCGGCGCACGAGGCGAAAGACGGGTTTATAAACATAACGTTTTCAGATACCGGAAAAGGAGTGACGGAAGAAAATTCAGATAAGATTTTCGTGCCGTTTTTTACAACCAAACCGCAGGGAACCGGCCTGGGATTATCCATCGCAAGGAATATCGTCAATAAACACCAGGGGAAAATATTTCTGGAAAACCGGTTTGGGACGGGATGCACCTTCAGAATACTATTGCCCGGAATAAAAAATAAAGGAGGAGACAGATGAGTAAAGGCAAGATTCTTGTAGTGGATGACGAACACCTGATAAGATGGTCGCTGACGGAAAAACTTCAGCATGAAGATTACGAAGTCAAATCCGCCGGAACCGGCGAAGATGCCCTGAAAGAAGTGGCGGAAGACCTTCCCGACATGATACTTCTGGATATCAAACTCCCCGGCATTGACGGCATGGAAGTTCTTGAAAAAGTCAAGCAGTCCCATCCGGATACAATCGTTATCATGATTACCGCGCACGGCATCATTCCGCAAACCGTTCAGGCGCTGAAACTCGGGGCGTATAATTACATAACCAAACCATTTGACATGAACGAACTTATCGTAACCATAAACAACGCCTTTGAAGTAGTTGCCCTGCGAAGGGATGTCAATAAGTACAGGAGCGAGGAAAGCAAGAGGTATTCAATAGAAAACATCGTCGGCAAACACCACCACATGCAGGAACTTTTTTCCATGCTGCACAAGGTTATTAGTTCGGATACGACTTCGGTGCTCCTGCAGGGCGAGACCGGCACGGGAAAAGACCTCGTGGCAAAGACCATACATTATTCGAGCGCACGCCGCAATAAGCCGTTCATAGAAGTTAATTGCGCGACCCTTCCCGAAAATCTTTTTGAAAGCGAATTGTTCGGTTACGAAAAAGGCGCTTTTACGGATGCCAAGACGCAGAAAAAAGGCCTGTTTGAACTCGCGGACGGCGGAAGCGTCTATCTGGACGAAATAGGCGATATGCCGCTTTCCATGCAGGCAAAACTATTGAAGTTGATAGAAGATAAAACGTTCAAACGCCTCGGCGGAATAAAGGATATTAAAGTAAACGTCCGCGTTATCGCGGCAACCAATAAGGACCTTTCCGCGGCCGTGGAAAAGGACGTTTTCAGGAAGGACCTCTTCTTCCGCCTGAAGGTTTTTCCGATTATGATTGTGCCGCTCAGAGACCGCAAGAGCGATATCCCACTGCTGATTCAGCATTTTCTCGGCCAGATAAACATGGAGTACAAAAAGAAAATGAAAGGCGTTACGCCGGAAGCAATAGATGTTTTTCTTAAATACCACTGGCCCGGCAACGTCAGGGAATTGAAAAACATCCTGGAGAGAACGGTTATTCTTGCTGAAAAAGACGAAATAACCACCTTCCATTTGCCGTCGGAAATGTTCCTTCCGCCGCCTGAAGAAACTGCGGATGGTGAAAATGTCATAAAAATTCCTGATTCCGGCGTGTCTCTTGAAGAGGTTGAAAAAAAGCTCATTATCCAGTCGCTCGCAATGACCGAAAACAACCAGACCCAGGCCGCAAAACTCCTTAATATCTCCCGCGATACCCTGAGATATAGGTTGAAAAAATACAGGATAGGAAATGAATAGGATTGAAGATTCTAAGATTAAAAGATTAGAAGATTACGGAAGATTGCGGGAGATGGCAAAATTACTGGTAATGCTTAAGCTATTTGAAATAATTCCCCCCTCCCTTAATGGGAGGAGGTATGGGGGGAGGGTGAAAAATATATTCACCCAGTCCTTCTCCCGCAATCTTCCGTAATCTTTGAATCTTTCGCACTCTTCCGCAATCTTGTAATCTTAGAATCTTGTAATCTTAGAATCTTTGAATCGTCTTATCTACTTGTACAACGCTTCCTTAATAACGCCCTTCTCAAGGTCTATGCCGCATGAAAAACTCATCTTAGGGTTTCCGGGAGTTGAATACCGTTTCCAGGCCGTATTATTTCCCGGCGCGCCCCAGCCTTCCGGCAGTTCCATTTGCGGTATAATGTAGGTGTCATTGCCGCCTACGTCTATGAACATCGCGGCATTGAACATGTCATAACGTCCACTGCTTATATCCGCGTTCTGCATGCACCATCCGAACGCGTCCTTCGTGTAAAATTCGTACGTGTCGTCCCCGCCGATATTAATAAAGACGCCGAATGAATTATTTATCGCTGCTCCGGTCATCGTGCCGCCTATGCCGGCCTTCTTGCCGGTATTTTCTACGCTCTGCTCGCCTTTTTCGTTTACCCAACTCCATGACGAAACCAGGTCATTGCCCGCCTTGTCTATAAAAAACGATACGGAATAATCGTGCGCGCCTCCCTGCGAAATAGCCTTCCATACGTGATAACTGTCATCGCCCTCTTCGTCATACAGCATCGTCAATCCCATATGCGCGGTGCCGGATTGCACGAAAAAAGAGCCTTCATAATGGTCGTTGCCGGCCTTGTCGTGCAGGATTCCCGTGCCGTACCAGTATCCGGTTGCCTGTCCGTAAACGCCGCATTCGTAATGGTCATCGCCTGCGAGGTCCTGCAATACGCCTGTGCCGCCGGCCATGGAATGCCCGCCGAAAATGTCCCCGCGCTGGCCCCATCCCGCGCCCTGGCAGAAACTGTAATTGCGCAGGTTGTCGTGGCCGAGCGTTGCGGCATGGACGAGTTTGTATGGTTCGGCAACGTATCTATCGTTCCCGCCCGTGTCTATGAGGCATCCGTAACCGCCTGTAAAACCAAAACCCTGGCTTGTGTAATAGGCGTAATATGAATCGTTGCCGCCTATCTTGACAAGATTGGCTATGCCGAAAGACGCGGAACCCTGAACGCACGTGTGCCCCTTGAAATCGTCGTCCCCGCCGTACGCCCATAAAATGCCGACCCCGAAATAACACATCCCCTGCGCGTTATTGGTTGCTTCAAATTTGTCATTGCCGTTATTGTCAAAGAGAAAACCGTATCCCAATATTCCCGCACCCTGCGCGCAAGGCGTTTTCTCGTCGGCAATGTAGTGGTCATCTCCGGCCGTGTCAATGACGGTTGAAATGAAATGGTCTAAACTGCCTGTAGCACCCGCGGCGCCCCGGTAAGTATCGTTTCCAAAAGTGTCAATTATCAGGAAGTACTCTTCCCCTCTGTACGCGTTATTGTCGTTTGCGGAATTGAATCCTGCCTTGCCAAGCGGGGTATTAAATTCCAGCGTAATTCCGGATATGTCAATTTTTTCGGACGCGCCGCCTTTTTCTTTCGCCGGTATTTCCGGATTTGCAAGGAATTTCCGCATCTCTGCGGCGCCTCTGAACGCGAATGCCGCGCCCGTATAAAAATCGTCATAATCAATAGCCTGACCGAGTTCCCAATTGATGAGCGATCCGTCCACGAATTCTTCAGGCGGATTTTCATCGTCAATGGTGAAACTTTTTACTGCGTAATTGAACGCATGCGACAGCTTGTCTTTGGGATAATTGCGCAAGGCCCTGTCGCGGTAATATTTTGCCTCCGCGGCGCTCAGGAGAACGAATGCCAATTGCTTCTGCAGTTCCATCGGTACGTTCTCAAGCGCCTTATCAAGGGCTGATTTTTCTTCGGCGGAAAAATCCGCATCGCAGTCCTTATACAGTTCCGCAAGCGCGGACTGCAGGGGTTTTTCTTCAGAGGGTTTTAATTCCGGTATGTATTCCGGACGCGAAGCCGCCCTGTGGCCCGTTTGTATCTGGGAAAATCCGAAGAGCTTAAAAGCGTCTTTTTCTTCAGCGCAGGCCTTGTCCTGGAAATCCGTCAGGCGGTAAACATATTTGGGGAATTCGTACGGATTTTTCCAGTAGCGCAGGAAATGGAGCTGGAGCATGGCCTGCTGGTTTGCGAGTATCTCAAGGCCGTCCGGGATATAGCGCGCGGTTTCGCGGGTGAACCCTTCCTGTTCAAGTATGTATCCTATCACGTCGTCCGGTTCGGGTTGCGCAGTAGGCGTGTTTTCAGCCGGGGCAGGAATTGCGGCAGGCGCTTTTTTCTCCGGCAGGGTTTCGTCCTGCGCCGAACAGCCGAAAAACGGCAATAGGATGCAGATGCTTAATAATAATATGCGATTCTTCATACTATACACCTCCAGGGATTACGGATTACAAGATTCTAAGATTCTAAGATTCCAAGATTTAAGGATTCTAAGATTAGAAGATTGCAGATTAGAAGATTGAGAAGATGCGTCGATATTTCCGCTTCTCACGTTTCAATTCGCACTTCTTGTCTAATAATGACTGTTTTTGTGCAATAAATCAATAAAAAAAGAAACATTCTATTGACATTTCAAAAGCTTTATGGTATTTAATAGAATAATGTGATTTTTAAGGAAAGAGGTTTTTCATGAATAACAGGGTAAACATAAGTACGGTGTTTGCAATAATTATATTGGCAATTCTATCTTCCGTCATCGTCTGCGGTAATTCATCGGGGCCGAAAGACGAAACTATTGCACAGCCGGCTTCTTCGCCCCTTACGGATTCCAAACCGCACTTCCTGAATGACATTATTTCAGCCGTTGCTTCGCCTGTCATCTCCATAAAGAAAGGCGATGTAAATAATGATAATGCCGAGGATATCCTTCTGTCCACCTTAAATAACGAAGTCTTCTCCATCATTAACCAACAGGACGGTACTTATGTGGCAAAAAATATCACCCCCCCCCCTGCGTCTAATCTAACTACCAACTACAAATTACCCTCTCACACACAAAATCCATCTAAAACAGAATTTGATTCAATCCCTCCTATTAAAAAGCCGCAATTAACCTGCTTTGATACGGGCGATATCAATAAGGACGGCTATAATGATTTAATTACAGCATACGCCGGAATTGATACCGATACCTGCGATACCCCGGTAAAAATCCTTACCGGCAATTCAACCGGAGATTACACGAACATTACCGCATCTGCCTTGCCGTTTCTGGATATACCGGTGCCGGTCAGGATTAAATTGGCTGACGTTAATGCGGATAGCTATCCGGATATTATAATAACGTCCCCGGGCAAGGCAAAGATTGATCCTTACGGCATCAAAACCGTTGACCAGCGCAAGAATTACGTGCTGACTAATTCCGGCACAGGTAAATTCACAGACAATACTGTTGAACTTTTCGGCTTGGATTTTGCTGATACCCCGGCAATAGACATACAGACGGGTAATTTTGATGAAGACGGCCAAACCGACCTGCTTTTGCTCAGTCCCCAAGGGAATATAGTATATATAAGAAATAGCGCCGGTATTTTTGCAGGCGTATCATATAATAAACCGGTAGTTCCGAGTTTCGTAGAAGATAAAACAGTCGTAACGGATATAGATAACAACGGGAAAAAAGACGTCCTGAAAATAGACCGGGGCAAGATTGCAATAATATACAATCCGCCGGACGGCATGTTTCAAAAACCGCTGACTCAAAACGGTGATAAACAGTCAACCGCCTTCTTTTCTCCATGGCAATATAATATCACAGGCCCGAACGGCAAGGATTATGCCGCCATAACGCAAATCGGCCAGGTGGTATATTTTGAATTGGATTCAATTCTGCCGGATTACGTATACGGAAATATCAAGGTAAAATTTGACCCTGCAAGATTAAGATGCATAAGCATAGAAGAAGATCCGAATAACTGGTACGGGTTCTGGACATGGTGGACCCCGGCAACCGGAATGCCGGAATATGGCGGGGGCGGGACATACTATAATTATGACGACAACGGCAAGGGCTCGGATTGGGCTCAAACCTGGGTGTCCTGGTACGGCCCGGGACATGCCGGCCCTGTGGGCACGTATGATAATGCTACAGGTGTTATAAGGCTATACACAAGCACACCGGCGGGATACAGCTACACATCACCGCTGAGGATAGGATTTGAGGTTTTACAAACCGGTTTAACGGAATTTTCAGTACAGTCAAATGACTTCACGGCGTATGACTGGCAGAATCTGGATGCGGGTTGGCAGTCTTCGGTAGAAATAGTGCAGTTAGACCAGTGCATTACGAATGAAGACGCGGGCAAAAATGTAAGGGTAAAGATATGCGGCCCTGCGCAGGCATCACCCGGCGAAAGATACATAATAGCCACATGGGGGCAGTTGATAGCGCCGCAGTGGTCGCCCGGATGGAATATCTATGCGTATGAACTGTACGAAAATGGCATATTGATAGACGGCAATGGCTTTAACTGGGGCGAAACGAAAAGCGGAAGCTATGATTTCACAAAGACCCAGCCTGGAAGTTATACGTACATGTTCCGCATGGGCGACAGAAACGGCGCGCATGGATATACGTGGGTAGAAGCATCGTTAACGGTTGTTGTAGGCACGCCTGTAACGATATTTGCAGATGAATTTGTACCTATAGACACGGCAGGCGCAACGGCTGAATTGTATGCAGACGTTCAGCCGCCGTCATTATTAGACGGAGCAACTTATTACTGGAGAATCGCATCCGGACCCGGCGGCGTATTCACGGAAACATCCTCACAGACTTCAGAATTTATTCCAAACGACATAGGAGTAACAACGGTAGAGTTTGTTTTGCAGACAGCCGGAGGCACGGAATATATTGCCGGCACGGATATAACGGCATGGGATCTTGTAATAACAAACGCAGATATTATTACAACGTTAAGCAAACCGCTTGCTCAATCTGCAAGCAATAATATTTTACAGGAACCATCTAACGGCAACGAAATTAGTGAAGCCGTAATTGCCGTAAACGAAGAACAGTATAAGAATCTGAATATTTTCAGTATAGATTTTGGAGATTATAAGAATTTTACGTTTTTCACAGATTCTGCAAATACTGATATTGTTAAAATTGACATCGATAAAACAACAATACCACCTACTTTAAAGATTAAGGGATTAAAAAAAGGAGGGGCTACAATATATGTTAGAGTTACGGATCCCGAAACTCATTCCGACACAACCACGACAGTTCTAAAAGTATTCGTTATAGGCAGTACATCAAGTGATACAGGTAATGGAATTGGTCAGAACCAAATAACGATAGTGCCGGACACAAAATATCTAAAAACTGGTGAAACACGAAACTACAAGGCATATAAAATCGTTGAGGGCAAAGCCCAATTGGCTACTAAAGGCATAAAATGGGAATTAACGCCCAAAAACGGAGCGGCAACAATGACAGAGTATCCAAATGACACATCTACTGTAACGATAAATGGAAATAATGTAGGAAATTGCAATCTGAAATGCAATGGCAGTGCTGGTGTTCAACAAAAAGAACCCGAAAAGGGAAAAGGTTTGGATATTGTTGTTATTGATCTTGACCTTGATACGGATATTGATAGAGATGGCTTGGTTACAAACGCTGATGAATTGGATGAAGTATCTCAAGGTACCATAGTTATTGCCAACAAAGAAGAAGTATATGCCGATCCGGTTGAACCGGCAAGAAGAAGAGAAGTTGTTCTGAAATTGGTTGCTCCAAAAGACAGCGGCATTACCAAGGCAAAGATAACCCGGAGTTCCGACAAAGTCAAACTGTTTGATGCGCCGAAGAACGGCAATGAATTGTTTGGTAATGTTAATGTCGTATATCTTGCTCCATCCCCGCTTTCCTATTGGTTAGAGGGCGGCGCAGGCGCAAGTTTAGGCGTTCGGAAGGACAGCCTGACTGCAGAGGCACCGGACGAAAGCGTCAAAGATGAATTTGCAATTACAGTTATATGGGTTGACATATCGGGAAATGCAAACAGTGCTACTATATTGAGAAAACCTCCTATATATGATGGGGAACAAAATACAATTAACATTACAGGTCATAACAATTTAGGAGTGCATGCAAATACTACCCCTGCCTTTAGCGGTAAAATGATTCATGGGTGTATCGAAATTAAAGGATCAATACTTCCTAACGATACTAATCAAAATAGTTGGAATAAAAAGATCACGAATGGCTTTATTGATGGTACCATTCAACAGCTTGCAAAGGCAAATTTTGGCTTTATTTTTAGAAGATTTGCAACTTACAAACAATATATTAATGGTAAAGAAACGACTGGCAACAAAACCGACCGTACTGATGATTCTTTTCGTGACTGGCAAGATGTTGACCCGGATAAAGAAAAAAACGAAGTGCTCATTATTGATTCAGATGGCCCGTCAATGAAAATTGTAGCAGATGCATTTTTTCGACATGTACGATATGATTTTATTGAATACAACGTTTTTAATTACGAGAACCAGCGGCCTGAAAGGTGTTCAGAAAAGCTGGAGTGGGCTTTCTCGGGAGATGCCGGAACGAATTATGATGGAAAGATTGTATTCATTCGTGACAAACAAAACAATAATGACGCGAATGATATAAATGAAGTTGTTGTTGGCAAACACATAGCTAATTTAAACATTGGCATTCCCAAAGCTAATTTAACAGACGCAAAAACTGCCGCAGGGGATAAGAAAATCATACGTAACACTTCTATTGAAGTTACAATCACTGGGACGGACTTGTGTGGTGAATTCATTTTGACAAATGGCGTAACGGAAATCAAGGCATTAAGTGTTAAAGTCAAAGCAATAGGTGATTTTAGCGATACGACTGAAGCCAAAGCGGTTTTCAACACAACCGGGCCTGTCGGACCAGGTTATAAATTAATGATACGAAATGAGGCTGGCGATTCAAACGAAATCGCTGGTTTTGAAGTTATCAACTGAAAAAACAGGGGGTATAATATGATTAAGAAAAACTATTTGTTAACAATTTGTGTAATATTGCTTATTATGGCCTTCTTTTCATATGCGCAAGATAACAAGGTAACTATGGATACCGCAAAAATACTTGAAAATTACAAGGAAAGTTGTGATGGCCTTAAATTATTGATTCAAAGTCCAAACGCTTGGGAAAAAGCATGTTTTGATGAAGACGAAAAAAAAGCAAACAAATTAATTGCCAATCTTGATATTATAGCAAATCTTAAAATTGAAGGAATAGAAAATACACTTGTTGAAAAGATTAACTATTCTCCCTTTCATGAAACAGAACATGGATTTATGCAGCGCGAACAAGAATTCCCTGTTTATGCCACTCTTTGCAAAATGAACCTTGGAGCTATTGACCCACTTGTCAAGTTTATAAAACTGAATAGTTATAAAGATAAACAAGTCCCTGTGGTTCTTTCGGTTAGATGCGTTGTTAAAATTTACGACAAGGGCGGATTTGGCAAGGAAATGGCAAAAAAGAGGCTGGAATTAGAATTAGAAAAGGCGACTGAACCAGAAAAAGTTAATATTAAAAAAGCTTTAGAACTGATTGATTCAGAATAAAAATTATCAATTTCGCTAAAGGGTTTTTATAATGCGAGCACTGCGAAAAACCCTTCAATTCCATAGTTTACTGACGGGCTACCTTCTTTTTTCAAGTCTTATTCTTTGCAAAAACCGGTATATTTTATATAATAAATATTAATATGGATTTTATTAAAAAAACATTGCAGGAATTGTCTCAGAATGGGCTTTTGCGGATTCCCAAAGTGATTTCCGAAATACACGGCGCGGAAATCGTTATTGGCGGCAAAAAATACGTCAACTTCTGCACCAATGATTACCTCGGCCTGGGACAGTCCGCGGAGGTTCGTAATGCGGCCGCAAAGGCAATTAAAAAATTCGGCTGGTCCACGGCTTCCGCACGGACACTTTCGGGCACTACGGTATGGCACGAGGCGCTTGAACAAAAAATAGCGCGTTTCAAACGCACGCAATCCGCTATGCTGTTTACGTCCGGCTATACGGCCAATATCGGCGTTTTGTCAGCCCTTGCCGGCATGCCGGGATCGTTCATTGCCGCGGACGAATCCAACCATGCCAGCCTGATTGACGGTGCGCGGCTCTCAAGGGCGAAGGTATATGTCTATAAGCACAGGGATATGGATGATCTGGAAAAAGGCCTGCGCAGGAACCGCGGTTGTAAGAATAAATTTATCGTTACCGATACCGTGTTCAGCATGAACGGCGATATCGCGCCGTTGAAAGACATCGTACAACTTGCGCGCAGGTACGGCTGTTACGTGATAGCCGACGAGGCACACGGCACGGGCGTGCTTGGAAAAAACGGGAGAGGCGCGGCGGAATTGCTCGGCGTGGAAAAGGACATCTCGGTTTCCATCGGAACCTTGAGCAAGGCGTTCGGGTCAATAGGCGGTTTTGCGGCGGCGGATGGGGAAATAATTGATTTCATACGCAACAAGGCGCGGCCTTTCATATTTACGACGTCATTTCCCGTGCCGGTATGCGCCGCGGGAATAGCGGCCATTGAGACGGCTGAGAGAAAACCCGGTCTACGTAAAAAACTGATGGCAAACGCGATTTATTTAAGAAACGCCTTAAGCGAAATAAAAAACAAAAATGAAAAATGGAAAATGAAAAATGAAGAACGTCGTCCAAATCCCGGGTCCCGGATTCCGGACGACGTCCTTGCTTCTTCGTCTTTCCTTTTTCCACCTTCGGCAAGGACTCCGGGCTTCGGACACCAGACTCCAATCATACCCGTTGTGATAGGCGATAATGAGAGGACGCTGAAAATGGCGAATCATTTATGGGAAAATGGCATTTACACACCGGCCATAAGGCCGCCTACGGTACCGGAAAAAATGAGCCGCCTGCGGATAACCGTAACGGCAATGCATACCAAAAAACAACTTGAGAAACTTATACAAAGCATACAGAATGCAAAATGAAGAATGAAGGACGTCGTCCAGTACTCGGGATCCTCCATGCAGCAATACCGGTATATGGCACGTTTAAACAGGCCGCAGGCCGCGAAAAATGGGTTACAGAGTCGTTATTGGCATAAATATTGCATATATAGTAGACAGAATAAGTCGTTATAAGAAGGATGAGAGGTTCGGTGCCATGACATAATCGGCACAAAACGTAAAATGCGTGTATAACACATTATAATTCAATGCGTTATGTGTCAAACATGTCCAAACGTTCTTCAGCTTTTACAATAAGCATCAATTATTAGACAGTTTGCATATTAACTCCATAGGACTTTTGGGGCATTTAACCCAGCGGTATTGGGTCTTTTGACCCAGTTTGGGGTAAAGCAAGAGTAAGAATGTTTTGATTTTTCCGAGAAATAGAAATTTTCAATGTTTTTTTAGGAGATGTTTCAATGTTTACACAGAAATGGCTTTGGGGAATTGGGATGCTCATTCTTGTGCTCGTATTTGCCACGCCTTCATTTGCTATGGTGCATGGCGCCGGCAATCTTGTATGCTACAAATGCCATACAATGCACGATAGTATCGGCGGTGCTGATGTAGGTGCGGTAGGTCCGCAGGCGAATTTGTTGAGAGATGCCGGTACGGATCTCTGCCTGTCATGCCACAACGGTTCGTGGAATGGCGGGGAACCTAATGTGTACAACGTTGGTGTTGACGAAGAAACGCCGGCTGGCGATTTCTACAGAGTTCGTTCAGCGGGCGGAGATTCCGGTTTGGGACACAATCCCGTCGGAACGAACATTGCCGTTGACGGAACTTTGGCAACAGCGCCAGGCGGAACGTTTGCTTCTGCCAACCTGACATGTACGTCCTGTCACGATGCCCACGCGACAGACGCCACGAAGTTTTTCGCGTATCGCAATCTGCTAAAGACGGTAAATACCGTGGATGTTAGTACGACAATAGGTTCAGGCAATGCGCAGGAAGCGGATGTTTATGACGAAGGCACAAACACCAATAACGCCATTTCCAACACGAATAAAAACGTGTACAGGACCGGTGCGGGACAATTTGGCGCGTGGTGCGGTACGTGTCACGGCTCATTCCACGGTGATGCATCCGATACGGATATTTATACCGGCGGTAAGTGGATCAGGCATCCTACGCATACGAACCTTACCGCAGCTATGGTGACAAATTACAATGCGGTCAATACCAATTACATTTATACTTATCCGGTGCTTGACGGCGCAGGAACACTGACCGTTGCCGGCACAAGGGCAGTTGCCGCAACCGATAAGGTATTCTGCCTTTCATGCCACAACGCGCATACGAGCGCCAATGCAAACGCATTGAAGTGGAATTACGTTGATCAGTCAATAGCCTCGGATACAGCTTGCAACATGTGCCACGATAAATAACGTGCAAAAGAAAAATTTATGAATAACACAACAGCACCAAGATTGGAAAAACCTTTTGGTGCTGTTGTTTTTTACAGGGGTAATCCCCAAAATGGATATTGTTCCCAAAAGCATAAACCACGCTTAAAAACATGAAAAAACTTATAAAAACAGCAGTATTATTAATTATGATGGCGGCCGTCGTATTTGCCGCCGAACGGCCCGGGGTTGTTTTCGTTCTTACAAAAGAAAAAAACAAGTTCAAGCAGTTATCCGCAATGATGGTTTTCGCAAAGGACAAGGAAATCTACTTATGCGATTCCGAGGCCCAGAACATAAGGATATTTACGTTTGACGGCGCCGAGCAGACATGGTTTTCCGTCAAAAGACCCGCAGGTGTAACGAGAGATTCCGGTGGAAACTTTTATGTCCTTGAAACGGACGATAACGGGAGTAATTTTATAGGCATATACGATAATAAATTTCAGAAAAAAAATTCCATAAAAATAACCGATTCGCCTTTTCCGCCAACCGAAAAATTCAGCCAGATTGCGATTGATAATGACGATAAGCTTTACATAACCGACGAAGGCAATAAAGTTGTCCTGACGGTGTCGGTGGATGGGAAATACCTGCGGCATTTCGGAAAATTTCCTCAGGAGGAAAACGGCAAGACACTTCCGTCGATATCGGACATATGTGTTGACGGGCAAAACAAGAAACTCTATATTGCGGACGCAATTTCCTCTAAAATATACGTTTATAAACTAAACGGCAAATATCTTTTTGAATTCGGCAAAGGCGGCGGCATTATGGGCGAACTCAGCCAGCCCTGCAGTGTGGCCGTGGATGCCGACGAAAACGCTTACGTGCTTGACAAAATGCGTCACACCGTTATTGTTCACGACAAGGCAGGCAAATTTATTTACGAAATAGGCGGCAAGGGCGAGGCAGAGGGATGGTTTTATTTTCCGAGATATATAGCGATAGACCCCGATAAAAATCTTTATGTACTTGAGAGCATGATTAACAGGTTCCAGGCGCTGACGATTGAAAAGAAAAATGAAAAATGACTCGGGTATAGAAAAAATTATAATGGTTTTGTTGATGCAGGCTTTCTTCCTCGGAAGCATTGTTGCGGATCAGCCGCCGGATGCCGGAAAGCGTCCGGTACAAATACGGTTTTCGTATTCCATAGACGGCTACAGCCGGAACATGCCGTTCAATTCACCCGCCGCATTCTGCCTTGACGAAAAACATAACGAACTGCTGATAGCCGATACCGGCAATAATGCGATAGGCATTTTTGCCGCGGATACCGGCGAATACAAAGGCCGGCTTGATTCCGCCGTGCCCCTGCAGGCCCCTTGCGGCATAGCAATAGACGCTGAAGACAGTATTTACGTCGCCTGCAGTGACAGTTCCGTGATAGAGATATTTGATTTTAAAGGCACAAATCTGGGCGGCATAGACGTCTCAGGCGCCGGGCAGAAAACGCCCGTAAAGCCCGGCAAACTTTACTGGGATGGTTTGGCGGAAGAGCTTTATGTGATTGACCGCGCCAACCAACAGGTGCTTATCTGCAAGGACAGGAAAGTCTGGCAGAAAATACAGCCGCTTTCCGCGGATGCCGCCGGCAATGCGGATTGGAAGAATGCCCCCATGTTGCAGGATATTGCCGTAGATGACTGCGGAAAAATATACGTAATCAGTTCCATCGGCAATGCGGTTGCCGTTTTTGACCGCAATGGAAGTCCTGTAACGTCTTTCGGCAGGCACGGCGATACGGCGGATACGGTTTCTTTTCCTGTAGCTGTTTCTATTGATAAAAAAAACCGTTTATGGATAATAGATAACTTCCGCCATTGCATCACTGTATTTGACGCCCAGGGGAAATACATAACGGCCTGCGGCGCGTACGGGGCCGATCATGGAAACTTGTTTTTCCCGGTGGATATAATAGTCAAGGATGGCGCGCTGTACGTTCTTGAAAAAGGCGCGGAACGGGTGCAGGTTTTTGCGATTGTAGAGTAATTTTGTATCTGCGTGTATGAATAAAAGCATTTTTTTAACAATTTCGGCAGTAGTTTTATTATTGCCCGGTGCGGCATTTGCCGGGGACTATCACCGTGTGTGGGCGACTTCTACCCTGGTTTGTTCCGATTGCCATACCCTGCACGCGGGTTCCGTGCCGTATCCGGTACTGCTCAAATACGCTACGGTAAACGAACTCTGCGCGTCCTGCCATGACGGTACGGATACGAAGGCGCCCGATGTAATATCACCGGTGACAATGTACACGGGTGATGAACATTCCGGGGCCGGATTTTTTGCAAATACCGGAGGTTCCGCGAGCGATGTCGCGCACGACCTCGGCGTGTCGGCCGCAATTCCCATGAGTACCAAGCCGGCGATGACCCTGATATGCACTACATGCCACGATCCTCACGGGAACGGTTATTACAGAAATCTTAAGCCTGATCCGGACGGAGATACAAGCAATATAACCGTTACCATAGGCACAAATATGTTTCAGCAGAATTCACCTCCGATACCGCCGAATGCGGCAACTGTCGCCGATGCATATAAGGAGTCAAATATCGGATATAAATCCAACATCTCTGCATGGTGCAGTCAATGCCATGATAAACTTGCCTCTAATCAGGCAGGCACTCTCCCTTCGCATTTCAAAAGGCATCCCGCAGATGTTCCGCTTAATTCTGCCGGATATCATGCGGATACGGCCAACTGGATTACAAATCCGCTTGGAAATCCGACAAGCGGCGGCGGCGTTGCAACGGGCGATGCGGTATACGGAATTCCACGGCTTAGATACCAGGTAAGTACCGCGACGGACTATGCGAGCGCTAAAACAGTTGCCGTTTCCAATCAGGTATTCTGCGGATCGTGCCATACGGCGCACGGTATGAAATACCAGAAAAACCTCGTTTGGCCGTACAGGAAACAGACAGGAATTGACAATACCGATGCCTTTGCCGCATGTCAGCAGTGTCATAACCAGTCATATTGGAGTGGTTCTCCGCACGGAAACACCACAACCGGCGTGGCGCGTACTTCTTCCAATCCCACAGGGGCATGCAACCAGTGCCATGATATGCACGATGATGTTACATCTTACAATTACGCGCTTTATACGACAAATACAAATTCATTGTGCTTTACAACAGGTTGTCATGTAAATGCCTCTGCCAGCTACCCCGCGCAGGAGGCGGATCGTAATGCCGTGGGATACTTTACGACAAAACGCTGGCCTGGCCAGACTTCTTATGAAAACGCCACGTACTCTCAACACTATCTGGACGCGGACTGTATTTATCCCGGCAAAAGCTATTCTGCCGGCGATTGTAAGAATTGCCACGACCCTCACGGTTCAGCCAATACCTATGATATGACCCTGAATACATATATAGACGGCGGCGTTTATACGAATTATCAGCTATGTTTTGATTGCCATAACGAAACTACCGGGCCTGCGGGCATGAACATTGCCGGGAAATATGTAAAAAACCTGTATAGCATCGCGGATAACCAATCTGGGCATCAGATACGTAATTCCGCAAAATCAGTTTCAAATTTTGCAGGTTCCAAACTTGCCATTGGCGATAAACTGCCCTGCTACGACTGTCACGGGCCCCACGGTTCAAAAGGCAATAACGGCACCCAGCCGAACAAGAAAATTCTGAGTGATCAGCGCACAGGATGGTCAAATCTTGATACGGCTGTCGCCGCGAATAACCGTACGTTCTGCCTTGGTTGCCACGTCGCGTCCAACGGGGTAGCCGGTTCAAATACCGTGGAAGGCATAGCCATGAATACCATACCGGTATTTCCGTCAACCGGATTCCAGCCGCACGCAACAACGGGCACAGATTCATGCAGTGACTGCCATGGCGATAATTACACGAACAACACGGCGCGAAATGCCCATCATCCGGATAATTCGGATTGTAAATTCTGTCATAATGCCGCGCAGGGCTCGCACAGGCAGGTAGTGCAGAACGGCGGTACGGGCGGCGATTTTGACGATACTACGCATCATATCGGGGATGTTGTGGGCACGGAAAATGTTACGAATGCCGACTGTGTCATGTGCCATAAGCAAAGCAATCATCCATATACAACGGATGCCACGACAATCTACCTGAGAAACGTTGATACCGGTGCGGCAATTACTTACGTAAGGGGAGACACCTCTTCGGCAAACCTGACGAATCTTGACAATTTTTGTCTTGCATGTCATGACGCTGCCGGCGCTAATGGCGACACTACACCATTTTCGGATAATGCCGTTGCTCTGGATGTAAATGCTCAATTTAACACGGCAAATCCATCCCATCACGCCGTTAAAGGCGCAAGATATACGCCGGCCGGCGCATCCGGTATTCTCGCAGCCGCGTTTGTTAACGGCTGGGCCGACAATAGCACCCTTCACTGCAGTGATTGCCATTGCACGGCAACTAATGCGCACGGAGACGGCAAGGCTGTTGCAAGCAGGCCGTCTTTGATTAAAGGGTACACGTCGGGAACGGTCTATCCCGGCGGCACTGCCGGCGTTGACGGGTACATCTGTTTTTTATGCCATGGTTACCTTACGTATGATACGCCTAATATAACGACACCGAATAATTCCAGGTTTGACCATAACGCGAATGGCGGACATGCTACAAAGGATGTTTACAGGGGAATCTATTGTCTTGTATGCCACGGTGGATATGTTAAGGGTTATATACATGGAGAAAACGATACATCGGATATAAATATAATGCAACATTTTCTGTCCGGCGCGGCTTTGCGCAGTTGGCAGAGATCCGGGGCAAATGAAAGCTGTAATACGACAGGCAGTATATCGGCATGTTCCCAGCATAACGGGGGCAAAACGTACGGTTATAATTACTAAATAATGTTTTCGAAAATAATAAATAAACTCGCAATAATAATATTAATTGCCATCGCGGTGTTTCTGACAGTATTTGTGCTTTCTCCGCAGTGTTCCTTTGCGCCGTATTTTACGGGAGAAAAAATACGCCGGTGGTTTTTCATCGTGCTTGTTGCCGCTCTTTATATCGTTCTTACATTTTGTACGGTAGACCGTATATGGCGGCAGGTCAGGAGCAAATATAACAGCCCTTCCTGGTGGGGATCCATAATTTTTCATGCGAGTTTTTATGTAATAGTAACAGGCGCATGCATCAGTATAGGCGGAAGAAAAACAGGCCTGGAACTTTTTACGGAGAGCGAAACCGTAATTTTTTCAGAAAACAATTATCTTTTGCATGACCGGCCGCCTTTCGCAGTAAAATTGAACAGGTTTTTGCCCGTATTTGAAAACGACATGCCGGTTGATTACGCCTGCGATTTTTCAGTTTATTACGATACGGCAGAAGGATGGATGCAGGCAAGGAAGTCCGGCTTGAAGGTCAACATGCCCCTTGAAGAACAAGGGGTGTCTTTGGTGTTTAAGCGCTGGGGCTATTCCCCGAGGATTATAATTCGGGACAATGAATACAACGAAATTATCGGCATGTTTAACCTTAATCTCGGCGAAAAAATTGAGAACGGGAATCCGCAAAAATTTTTTACCGATTTCACCAGCGTGCCAAATACCAATTTGAAATTGGAATTAAAATTTTATCCGGAAATGGAGAATGGGAAACATGTGCCCGCGTATACGGCGAGAAACCCCCGCATATACGCGAAATTGTATTCCGGCAAACGGGTTTATGTTGATGGTTATATTGCAATGAAAGAATCGCTTGTTTCCGATACGCTGA
Organism: Planctomycetota bacterium; assembly: GCA_016220095.1. Lineage (GTDB taxonomy): Bacteria > Planctomycetota > MHYJ01 > JACQXL01 > JACRIJ01 > JACRIJ01. Next base: position 22,977 of record JACRIJ010000104.1, read on the forward strand.
CCCTTACATTTGACGATTTTAATTACTGGGTCGGCGTTGAGGTTGTCAACGACATCGGAGAAAACATTGTCTTTGCCGGTTTTGTAATTGCCGTAATAGGATTGGCATTTAGAATGCTTTTTTGAACCAAACATTGAACTTAATTGAACCGGATTGAACAACGTTGAACAATTTTAATATATGACAAACTTGGAATTAATATTATTAAAAATTACAATAGGTCTTTACCTGGTAAGTAGCCTGTGGCTGGCTGGCGGTTTTATTTTTAACCGTGAAAAATTAAGAAAATTTTTTGCATTGCCGGTATTAATCGCCCTTGCGGCGCATACGGCGGTGATTATTGTGCGCTGGAGCGCCACGGGCCACGGCCCGGTGATGAAGGACTATGAAAACGCCCTGCTTGGCGCCTGGTTGACGGTGGCTTTATATTTACTGTTGGTATTCAAATGGCGCGAAATGGCCGTTATAGGCATAGTTATAGCCCCGCTCGCCATGCTCCTGCTCGGGTACGCGTTTATGACGGAACCAGTCCTGGAGCGGCTTTCGCCGGGGTATAAATCCTTTTGGCTTTACGTGCACGTATTTACCGCATGGCTTGCGTTCGGCGCTTATGCGATCGCGTCCGGATTTGCAGTTGCGTTTTTTATGCGCGGTCATTATGACAAAAAATCCGTACAAACGAAAATTCCAGAGTTGTCTGAACTTGATTTGACCGCGTTTCGCATAGTCCTTTTCGGATTTATACTGCACGCAATAATGATAGCCGCGGGTTCCATTTGGGCGGCAAAATTGTGGGGGAGCTACTGGTCGTGGGACCCGATAGAAACATGGTCGCTGATATCCTGGCTTTGCTACGGGATAATAATCCATTTGCGATTGGCCTTTGCCTGGAAAAATCAGAGGTTTGCCGTGATGATAATGCTGGCGCTTGTGACGGTTATAATAGCCTGGTTAGGAATAAACTGGATACCGTCAAGCGACCATGTATTCAGCAAGTTGGAATGATTACGGATTCTAAGATTGAAAGATTTTGAGATTGGAAGATTATTGAGAATGCTTAAAAACAAGAAAATACTGCTTATAACGCCGCCTTATCATTGCGGCGTTGTGGAATCCGCCGGCAGATGGCCGAATCTCGGCCTGCTTTACATCGCGGGTGAACTTCGTAAAACGGGCTTTGAACCGGTTTATTACGATGCCATGGCAAAATTCCATACAATGGAAGAGGTCGTGCGCACCATTAAAGATACACAGCCAGGCGCGGTCGTAATTACCGCTATTACCGCCACCATAAATACTGCACTGGAAGTTCTAAAGCACGTAAAAAAAATCGGTCCGGACATTATTACAGTGCTTGGCGGAATTCATCCTACCTTTTGCAGTGAGCAAATACTTCAGGAAAATACGGATATAGTTGATTTCTGTTGTATAGGCGAAGGCGAACATACATTACAGGAATTACTTCTTACTGTGGATGCCCTGCGATGCGATTACGACAAAAACCTGCTTCAGGCAGTCAGGGGAATAGCTTTTATGTATAACGGTCAAGCCGTCAAAACTGCGTCAAGGCCGTTTATAGAAGACCTTGACACGCTTTCACCGGCCTGGGATATCGTCAACTGGAAAGACTATCCGCTTTACTTCATAGATAATTCCATAGTGGCAATAGTTTCCTCTTCCAGAGGATGCACCAATCACTGCGCATTTTGTTCCCAGCATAAATTCTGGAACAGCACGTACAGAGAACGGGATCCCTGGAAATTTGCGGATGAAATGGAACTGCTCGCGGCGGAATACGGCATAAATGTTTTTTTCATAGCCGACGAATACCCCACCCGTTCCAGGGAACGCTGGGAGAAAATACTGGATATTCTTATTGAAAAAAATCTCGGCGTGCACATATTGCTTGAAACTTGCGTAGCGGACATCATTCGCGATGCGGATATCCTGTGGAAATACCGCAAGGCAGGCATAATGTTCGTTTATCTCGGCGTAGAATCCACAAAGGATTCCAGGCTTGAGATGTTCAAAAAAGACATAAAATTTGAACAGAGCCGCGATGCCATAAAATTGCTCAAGACCGCCGGAATGATAACCGAAAGTTCCCTTATTATCGGAATGCCCGACGAAACGCCGGGCACCATAGCGGAAACGCTTGAACTGGCGTTTCTCTATGGCACGGATTATATGCATTTTCTGTTTATTACGCCGTGGCCTTACGCGGATATGTACGAACAGCTGAAGACTTTCATAGAGGAAACGGATTTTTCAAAATACAATCTTGTTGAACCGATAATACGCTCCAATTACATGACCCGGAAGGAACTTATGCAATCGGTGCTTAACTGCTATAAAGAATATTATTCCCGCAGGATACCGGAATGGCATGCGATGCGCGGCGATGAATTCAAAAAACAATGTCTTCTGAAAGGAATGAAGGCTATAATGGAGAATTCATTCCTGAAAAAGCACATGCACGAAGTCAAGAGTTTTAAGTCCGGCGTTCCGGGGCCTGAGTTGCCGGTCTCGGGCCATTGATGTTCATGCTTAAAAAACTAATGAAATACGCAGACTATTTTTTGTTGACAATATACGCAGTATTATTCATCGCATCTGCGGAAACCGTTTTTGCCGATGGCGATCTTTACGGTTCCATCAGCACGCGTTTTGCGGAAAACAAGGTCGCTGACGACATTACGTCCAGACTGTTTAATACGCTGAGTTTCGGATACCAGGATTCTGTATTGGACAATATCGCCGTGCAGTTTAACGGAAATATGACTTACAGCGACGATGACCAGAAAAAATATGAAGATTTTATCCCGTGGTTCGGGCTTTCCCTGTCCAGAGACAATATCGCGTGTTCGGTAAATTACAGCGATTACGAAAACAAAAACTATAAGAACGCTTCGGGCATACTGTCAACATCCGTGCTTAGTACCGGCCTGAATTTTTCGCCGCAGGACCTTCCTTCAATCGGACTTAGTTATTCCGTGCGCCAAAGTGAAGATGACCTTTCGCCCAAGACAGCGGATAATAAAATCGCAACCTATACGATGAATACCAATTACCATTTAGGAATTTTTTACGCGTTTTACAACCGCAATAATAACAAATATACCAACAAAATCTCCGGATTTTTAACGATAACGCTTTCTTCCGGAATTTCTTATATTGCCACAGACGTATTGTCCGCGGTTTTTGTATCGGACACGGCTAATAACAGGATAGTTAAATATTCAAATGACGGAACATATATAAGTTCTATAGGCAATGGAGGCACTGCCTCCGCCGAATTCAATTCGCCAAAGGGCATATGCCTGGATCCGCAGGGAAATCTTTACGTGATAGACTCCCTGAACAGCCGCGTGCAGAAGTTTGATAACGAAGGCAATTTTATACTGAAATGGGGCGATGCCGGTACAGGCAATGGCGAATTCAATACGCCATCGGGCATAGCTTCCGATGGCGTCGCTGTGTATGTAACGGATGCCGGCAACAATCGTGTGCAGAAATTTGACCTGAACGGGGTTTTTGTAGCCATGTGGGGAAGCACAGGTTCTTCCGCTGGGGAATTCATAGGTCCGCAGGGTATCGCGGCGTATGGCTCTTCCGTGTATGTCGTTGACACAAATAATCATCGTGTGCAGAAATTCAGCGTTGACGGGAGTTTTCAACTTCAGTGGGGAAGCTCGGGAAACAATATAGGCGAATTTTTTATGCCGTCAGGAATAGCAGTGGATTCGGCCGGGTTCGCTTATGTTACGGATTCGGCAAACAACAGGGTGCAGAAATTCACAGGTACAGGTGGATTCGTGTCCCAATGGGGTTCGTATGGCGACCAGGACGGGCAGTTTGCTACGCCGTTTGGCATAGCAGCTGATCAGGGAAACAATATTTACATTACGGATCAAAATAATACCAGAATTGAAAAATTTTCATCTAACGGTATATTCCTGTATTCATGGGGCAAGGTGTATATTCCCAACGCGGCGCAAAGGACTGAAAACGTTCAGGATTCTTACGGCGTTGGATTTTCCTACCAGCCGTGGAATTTTATGAATATCAGCGTAAATACGAATTTCAATTCGTCAGAATCTTTTAAGAATCAGGAAGTTACGGGAAAAGCTTTTCAGGAATCATATACCGTAATTTTGTCAATCAAGCCGGTTTCACCGGTAAATATATCATATTCATTTACAAGCCAGCGTTTACGCAATGAAAGCCAGTCCGGCCTGGAAACACAGCAGACTGACATAAACAGTACGCTTTCAGCAACGCTTGCTTTGCACAGGAATTTATCGCTGTCGTCCGGTTACGCGGTACAATCTGTTTTCGGCGACGGGCTTGAGGATGTTGACAGCACAACATGGCGCATAGGCATGCTTACACAGCCGTTTTCAAAACTTTTGGCAACCGTTAATTATTCTAATATTGTTGCCGAAAACAACGGCGAAAAAGTGTCGGATTCAGACAGCTTAGGGTTGTCCACGCAATGGAAAATGATGTCCAAGACCAGTTTAAACCTTGATTATTATTACAATTTTAATTATAATATACTTACAAACCAGGCATCGGTATCCAGGTTGATGAAAGCGGAATGGTTTGCTTCACCGGTGGAGAACTTCGTATGGAATCTCCGGTATGAAAAGAATATGGCCGAAAGCGAAGCAGGCAATGCCGGCGCCGATGCTTACAACACATATATATATTACATGCTATCGGGTGAAACTTCTGCAGGCGCGAATTTCGGATACAGGACAAATGAAAACCCGGCAGGCGATGCGGCAAGGTCTTTTTCGCAGACTTATACTTTTGAAAAGCGTATATCGGAAATAACGGATTTTTTTCTGTCATTTATAGCTGAATCAGGGACTTATTCCAGCCAGGTCATAAGCCCGAGGATAATGTTCAGGATTACCGATACCACGGCGCTTTCGTTGAATTCGCAAAAATTCCTGAAGGGGCCGTCGGAAGGCGATTATACGATGTCCATGGAATTATCCATTAGATTTTAAGGAGTATGCTGATGATAAGAAATTATTTGCAAGGCGCTATAAAACAGGCAATGATTATACCGTTCCTGGTCATATTGATTGGTTGCAGCAGTGTTTCAAATTCAGCCTATCTTCATCCTGAATTTGATATGGCCGCAGTACGCAAGGTTGCCGTTGTTACATTTGCAAATTATTCCAAAGAACCCATGGCCGGCGAAAAAGTGACCAATATGTTTTTTACCCAGCTTCTCAGCACAGGGCTTTTTGACGTGTCGGAACCGGCAAGGACCGAGGAGATCATTAAGAAACACAAAAACGGCTCTGGTATTGATTTGCTTGTCATGCAGAAAATGAAGGAATCATTGAATATCCAGGCAGTTTTTATGGGATCTGTGGATGAATATTCTTTTGCCTCCTTCGGCAGTAAAACCTATCCGCTTGTCACAATTTCCGCCCGGCTCGTGGATTGCGAAACAGGCACGATACTTTGGACGTCTACAATTACAGGTGACGGATCATCGTCCGTTCCGGTGCTGAATATTGGCGCGATAAAAACACTGCCGGAACTTGCACAGGCACTGTGTGTCAGGATTGTGAGCACTATAAAATAAGGGATAAAACATGAAAAAAAAATATCTGTTATTTTTGCTTTTTAATGCCGTTCTGTTTGCGCCGGGCGGATGTAGAACATCCAATGTAGTTTCTTCCGCTTCACAGCCTGCGGAAATAGACGCTTTTTACGTCAGAAGGATTGCCGTTGTGCCGTTTGACAACCTTACCGGTCTTCCGAACGATGCAGGCAGAAAAATTACAAATACACTCGTGGCGGATGTTTATTCCCGGAATGCGTTTGAACTTCTTAACAGCGGTGAATTGGAAGGCTTTCTTACGGATGAAAGGATACGCTATTCTTCCGATTTTACCATGCAGAAAACACAGAAACTCCTTTCCAAATACAATGTGCATGCCGTGCTTCTCGGCAGTATCAATGAATATTCCTACGCAAGCGCGGGTACGGAACAGCTTCCGGTAATAAGCATTTCCGCAAGGATGCTTGATACGCGTACGGCAAAAATAATATGGGCGTACAATGTAACTGCCGAAGCGCGCGAAACGGCATTCGGATTGGGTTCTATAAGAAGCCTCGCTAATTTGACAGAACTTGCGATTAATGATATAGTTGACAGTTTAATTGCGGCAAAATCCGAAACCGCCTTATCCGGCAGTCAGGGTGCGGATGCCGTGCAAACGGATAGGAGTACGCCTGAAAATCCAAATGTGCAATCGTCCATAATAATTATAGATGAAAGTGAAAAAAATTATACCAGGGAAAAATCCAAAGAATATTGGTATAAAATAGTCAAAGACTACAAAAAATAGCATTATAGAATGAGAAAAAATACTATGAAAAAAACAATTCCTCTTTTGATAACTGCCATGCTTGCGGTAACAGTAATGGCGTTGCTTTCGTCTCCATCGCCTGCGCAGATTGGCAAATCCTGTCTTGACTGTCATAAGGATATCAGCCTTCTTTTAAGCGAAAAAAACGTGCACCCCCCGTTCAATGTGAATTCCTGTGATTCCTGCCATGATACTACCACGCATGGTCAGATGGTGGAAAACGGCCCCGCATTGTGTCTGACCTGTCACGATGGGATAAAAAAAGAAACCGGTTCGCACTTTCCGCATTCGCCCGCAGAAAGCAACTGCCTGTCCTGCCATAATCCGCACGCATCGGCGAATTCCAAGCTTCTCATCAAACCTCAGGACCTGCTGTGCACTTCCTGTCATGACGGCATTACGAAAAAATTAGCCGAAAAACACCTGCATGAGCCGTTTAAATCAAAAGATTGCCTGTCATGCCATAAACCCCACGGCAGTGATACGCCGCATTTGCTTACGGAAAAAACGCCCGGTTTGTGCACGCAATGCCATGACACATCCGATAAAACCATTGCGTCTGCGCATAAAGATATTTCTATAAAAAATTCAAATTGTCCAGTCTGTCATAATCCGCACTCTTCTTCGGAGCCGAAGCTGATAGAAAAAAACCAGCACTATCCTTTTGAAACCGGCAATTGCGCTTCCTGCCATAAACAGAATGCGGACAGAATAGAACTTATTATGCCTGCGGATAAACTTTGCCGTACGTGTCACGGCAAAATCGGCAACGAACCGGAAAAAACATATCATCATTCGCCTGCGGAAAGCGGTGAATGCCTGTCCTGTCACAATCCGCACGCAACGTCCAGGAAAAAACTTCTTAATGATGAAATTAACCCCGTATGTTTCTCCTGCCATTCTGACAAGCAGGAGCTTCTTGGCAAAGAAATCGTGCATCAGCCGTTTAAAAACGATTGCACGGCCTGCCACAGTCCGCATTCGTCGGCGCTTGCCGGACTGATAAAAAAGAACGCGGTAGACCTGTGCGGTACATGCCACGCGAATCTGCCGCTGGAATTCGCAAAAAAAACCGTGCATTTTCCGTTTAAAAACGGTTCCTGCATGTCCTGTCACAATCCCCATGCGTCATCAACGAACGGACTTCTCAAAAAAAACCAAAAGGAATTGTGCCTTGAATGCCATCTTGATATAAAAGCCAAGCTTGTGGCAAAACGGACGCATTCCGGCACAGGCGGAGATTGCACCGATTGCCATTTGCCACATAGTACGGAAACAGAATCTTTGCTTAATATTGATAAGGAATTGTCCTGTTTTTCCTGCCATCCGAAAGAGGATTTTACTGACAAAAAATACCAGCATTTTCCCGTTATGAAAAACAAATGCCTTACATGTCACGATCCGCATGGAACGGATTTCAAGGCAAACCTGAAAAAATCGGTAAATGATACCTGTACCCAATGCCATCCCGCACGGCATAAGGAATTCGTGCACTCCGTGGACGCATTGCCGTCCGAAAAAATTGATATGTCAGCCGAGGATAAAACCCGGCTTGACGCGGAGGGAAGGCTTTCATGCGTCTCCTGCCATAGTCCGCACGGTTCCAGGAACCCGTTTTTCCTTATTGACGAAATGACGCAAGGACAGCTCTGTTACAGGTGCCACAAACAAAACTGAATATTATGAAAAAAAATATTAAAATCATTACATTATTGGCGGCAATTATCATTGCGATTGCCGCGGCTTTTTTTGCATTCGTGTTTGATAAGCCGGTTTCCTATAAGAACGGGGTTAAATCCGTTTCCATAACTGTAAAACACGAAATGTATAAGAATTTTTCGGAATCTCACACACTTAAGCCTGGAGAGCAGGTTTATATTCATGATACGAATTATGTTTTTGTTATTACGGATTTTATGCCTGATTTCAGGATAAAAAGGCAGACTGGTGAAGCGTATTCCAGAACCGATGCGCCCGATAATCCCGCCGTAAAAATCGCGCTCTATGTTGAAAATGAAAAATTGGATGAAGCCTGGTATATCCTGAAAAAAAAGGATTATTATAAGGTATTTAAACCCGGCATTTATTTCGTTATAGATAATATCGTTTACGGAGACACCAAGTATGAATAGAAAAAGACTCTTTATTTTTACAGTTCTTACGGCCTTTCTCTGCGCGGCATTTCTGCAATCGTGCCAGAACGGCACCAGGCCTGCGCCGAAAAAGAAAACATGCATGGAATGCCACGCGCATGAGAATATGCAGGATTTGATGAATAAAAAAGTTGTCCATGCGCCGTTCAAATCCCAGGATTGCGAATCTTGCCATGAAAGGCATTTATTCGGCGACAAATTGAAATTGAAACATTGGGACAGTAAGCTGTGTGCAAATAGCGAATGCCACGCCGATTATGCCTCTGATGCCAAGAAAGCGGTTTCCGAGGCGGTACATCCGCCTTACGCTAACTCGCCCTGCTGGCAGTGCCACTCTCCGCATGCCTCGGATTATCCGAAACTGTTGAAGGCGAAATCGCCCGACATGTGTTACGAGTGTCATGATAGAAGTGCGTATTCCGCGCAAAACGCGCATACGCCGGTTAAAGAAGGCAAATGCCTGTCATGTCATGCCGCCCATGAGTCTAATAACAAAGGGCTTCTTCAAAAACCTGTAAACCAGATATGCGCCGATTGCCATGATACGGGCACGGACAAAATGAAAACTGCGCATAATAACTTTAATATTTCCAAAAGCGCTTGCTCTTCCTGCCATACGCCGCATTCGTCCGCACAAAAAGCCCTGTTAAAAAATACCGTTCACGCGTTTATTTTGGATAAAAACTGCGTTTCATGCCATGCGGATCCTTTGGCGCCGGAAAAACTGGTTAAACCCGTTAAAGAACTCTGTCTGTCCTGCCATGATAAACAAACAAATGAACTTTCGGATAAACATATACATAAGCCGTTCATTGACGATGATTGCCTGAAATGCCACGCCGCACATGCTTCGCAGACGGAAAAACTCCTTATTCTGCCCGTAAGCTCACTTTGTATTTCATGCCATAAACAGGAAACTACGCCCGATATGGCACAGCATAAGCCGTATATGTCCGGAGATTGTTTGTCATGCCACAAGGCTCATTCAAGCGGCCAGTCGAAACTTGTGAAAGATAATCTTGAGCAAAACTGCGTCTCATGTCACGCATCCGTGACGGAAGAGCGGAAAAAATCCCATGTGCATAGTCCGTTTGGCGGGGATTCATGCCTTCAATGCCATAGTCCGCACCAGTCAAAATATAAATTCATATTAAAACAGGAACCTGGCAAATTATGTGCCGAATGCCACGAGGAAACCGTTGCGGGTGGCAGGAAAGAGACTTATCAGCATACGCCTTTTTATAATCAGAATTGTTTTACCTGTCATTCCGGCCATGCCGCGGATTATAAGGCTTTGCTTGTTAAAAAGGAAAAAGAATTATGCATGGATTGCCATAAGAACAGTGCGTCTGAACTTATGGCGTCTTATCAGCATACGCCGGTTAAAAATGGCGAATGCTCGTCCTGTCACAATCCGCATAGTTCCAATATAAAAAACTATCTGAAAAAATATAAAGAGGCATTATGTTTCGATTGCCATCCGAAAATTACCGAAGAGCTTAAACAGTCCTCCAGGCACCAGCCCGCATTGCAGGGAGACTGCATAAAATGCCATTCTCCGCATGGTTCCGAAATCGAAAATCAGCTCCGGCGCGCGGATATGGGGTTGTGCACCCAGTGCCATCCCAACGTCGCAAAAGAGCTCCAAAAGAAATTTCCTCACCAGCCCGTGAAGGACGAAGAATGCCTTGAATGCCATTCTCCGCATGCATCAGCGCATGAAGCCCTTATGTCAGAGCCGGCCCCGGAACTTTGCCTGAAATGCCATAAACCGGACGCGGTTTTTACCGCCGCGCACAGGAATTTTGACGTGAAAAAGACAGACTGCCTGCAGTGCCATACGCCACACGCCGCGGACCAGAAAGGCCTGCCGCTGTCCCATCTGCATAAGCCGTATAAGGACGGGGATTGCTCGGAGTGCCACTGAACGAATTTGAGATTTCAAATTTGAGATTCGTTATAAGGAGTTTATATGAAAAAAATCGCAATTGTTTCAGTATTGCTCGGTTCAACAGCAATGCTGATAGGCATTTCGCTCGCGCAGGAGGCGAAGCCTAAAGACAATATCGCTGAAATCTGCTACGGGTGCCATAAGGAACTCAGGGAATCCTTCGCCGGTAAAACTATGCACAAGCCGGTGGAAAAAGGGAATTGCACTGCCTGCCATAATCCGCACGCGTCCAAAGCCGAACATCTTATGAAGAAAACCGAATCCAAAACATGCCTTGCGCAGGAATGTCACGCAGGACAAAAGGAACTTTTTGGCCGCGCCTTTCAGCATACGCCGGTTAAAAACGGTCAATGTTCTCCATGTCACGAACCGCACGCGTCTAAAGAAAAACACATGCTGAAAAAGGCGTCCATGGAAATATGTGCCGATTGCCACAATATTAAAAAAATGGCTGGAGACAAGACGGTCCTGCACGGACCTTTCAGGGATGGTCAGTGCCTCGCCTGCCATGACGCGCATTCGGGGAATTATTCCGGAAACATAATAAAAAAGAACGTGGATATCTGCACCGCATGCCACGCGGCAAACGACAAATTAAAAGAAAAACACGACCAGTTTGATATGTCTGCCGTGGACTGTACGATATGCCATTCACCGCATTATAGCGGTTATCAAAACATGCTCAAAGCGGTCGTGCACAAGCCGGTTGGCGAGAAGGCATGCGATAAATGCCATGAGAACCTGACAGGCAATAAACCTGACCCGAAAAAACTTGTTAAACCAGTGCCCGATTTGTGCTTTGAATGCCATGATAAAAAGAGCCATTCCGCTTCCAATGTGCATAAGCCTGACCAGGACGGCAATTGTCTTACATGCCACGAAGTGCACGCGTCTGATTTCAAACACTTGCTTAACCAGCGTACGCCGGATTTGTGTTTCAAATGCCACAAGGGAATGGAAAGGTTCGTAAAGATGCAGTATCCGCATAATCCGGTGATGAATGGCGAATGCAATGCCTGTCATTCGGCGCATTCGTCGGAAAACAAGAAACTTCTTGTTGATATGGACTATACAAAAATGTGTATGGCTTGCCACAAAAAGCGTGACACGCACCCCGTGGACAAGATCGCGTCAAACACCATAGAAACATTTGAAAATTCACTGGTTAAACTTGATGCCAATCGTAAAGTGGTCTGCATCTCCTGCCATAATCCGCACGGGAGTGACGAGGAAAACATTCTGCACTACAACAAGGAAAGGGATTTGTGCATACAATGCCATAAGAAGGAACGTTAAAAACCCGCTTGCTTTTTCCTGTTTTTTCTTATACACTCTGTATAATTATGGCAATACCGTTACTGCTGGTCATAAATAATTTCCTCCACGATTTTTCTGCCGCCATGCTGTTATGTTCGGCAATATGCATCTGGCTGGTAAGGCGGAACTTCCACGGCGATGCAGGCGGCGTATCATCAGTTATTGCGCGAAATATTACAAGCAAACTGTCCCTGATATTCTATTTGTCGCTTGGGTTTGTCGTTATCGGAGGTGCGATTCGCGCCTGGGCGTATCGTACTTATGAATGGATTACGCCCCTGGGACAGTCGCAGGTTACGGTACTTATAGTTAAACACGCTCTTTTTGCCGCGTGTTTGCTTGTCGCGGTTTATATAGTGTTGAAAAAAAAATAAGGAAAAGTTTGAGTTGCAATTTACCCCGCTTTACTGAACCATTATGTATTAGCGTGAAAGAGGAGATGAGTGATTCTTGGTGAAATAATCGGCTTCTTGATATTTACAACAGTTTTCTTAGCTGTAACTTCGTGTCTTCGGGCCTTCGTGGCAATAAATAGTTGTTGTTTTGCATGAGCATATCATTTTTACGACTTATAAGAATAGCGAATTTTCCCAGTGCGGTTTCAAACGTCTGGGCCGGGTACGTGTTGGCATCAGCCGGCAAGGTTGACTCCGTGGTGTTTGGCATCGGGGCCTTATCTTCCGGGCTGGCGTATTCCGGTGGCATGGCGCTGAACGATTACCTGGACCGCGAAAACGACGCTACGGAACATCCTGAGCGTGTTGTGCCTTCGGGGAAGATTCCCGCCCTGGCCGCGCTTGAGACGGCTATTGCCTTATTGGCATTGGCCGTTTTAACAGCGGGCATCTGGTTTAACAGGCAGTCGTTTTACGTGATGGTATTGATTACTGCGGGGGTCATGGCATACGATGCGGTGCTGAAGAGGTATTGGCCGACTGCGGGCATAGGCATGGGATTATGCAGGGGGCTGAATTGTCTTTTCGGGATGTCGCTTATCGGGCAGATAAACCTGTCGCTTTTGATTTATCCAGCGGCGATGTTCGCGTACATTGGAGCGTTGACGCTCCTGGCGCGGCAGGAATCAAGGAGCGCGGTAATTGAAAAGGCCGTAAAATTCGGCCTGTTTGGCATAGTGGTTTTAGACGCGGCGTTTTTGTTTGCGTACGGATATAATTGGCAGGCCGCGGCAGGCCTGGGATTGCTCGTGCTGATGGCATTGTTAAGCAGGATGTTCAAAATGACGTAAAAAATCCTTGATTTTTGTCCGTATGCGGATATAATAAGCCATAAGCCCCTAAAGAATAAATTTAAGATTTCTTCGGCGTATTTCATGAAAATCTTAATTCTTAAATCTAACATCTTAAATTTCCATATGCTTAAGTATAAATGCACAGTTTGCGATTACGTTTACGATCCGGAAATCGGCGATCCGGATTCAGGCATAAAACCCGGCACTCTTTTTGAAGACCTGCCGGCCGATTGGGCGTGCCCTCTCTGCGGCGTCGGTAAGGATGAGTTTGAAAAGGAAAATCAATAAAGCCAAGTCGTAATCTTGAACGATAAGGCTGCGATAATTAACCACTGAATGCACTGAAACCACGGAATGCGACCGTTTGGACGCAAGTTTTTCAGTGAATTCAGTGTTTTCAGTGGTTGAATCGTTCGTAATAACGTTTATACTTTACAGTTAGGATTTAATAAAAGATGGCAGTTATGCAAATAAAACCGAACATATACTCCGTTGGGGCAATTGACTGGAACCGCCGGCTCTTTGACGAGCTTATCCCGATCCCTGAAGGCACCAGTTATAATTCATATGTTATTAAAGGCGCTGAAAAAACCGCTCTTATTGACGCCGTTGACCCGTCAAAAGAATCCGAGCTTATCGCGAATCTCCAAAAACTCGGCATAAAAAAAATTGATTACCTTGTTTCCAACCACGCCGAACAGGACCACTCCGGCGCTATCCCCTCCATATTAAAACTCTATCCCGATGCGAAAGTCGTGACCAATCAGAAATGCAAGTCCATGCTCATGGACCTGCTTCTTATTCCGGATGAAAAATTCATTGTCATAGCCGACGGCCAGGCGCTTTCCCTGGGCGGCAAGACACTGCAATTCATGCTCGCCCCGTGGGTGCATTGGCCGGAAACGATGTTTACTTGCCTGCCTGAAGACAAAATACTTTTCACCTGCGATTTCTTCGGTTCGCATAAGGCTACAAGCGAACTTTTCACCTCCATTGACTACAACATATACGATTCGGCAAAGAGATATTATGCCGAGATAATGATGCCTTTCAGGACGCAGATACAAAAACACATTGAAAAGGTAAGGGAATTGAATCCTGAAATCATCGCGCCCAGCCACGGTCCGTTGTATAAGAAGCCTGAATTTATTATAAACGCGTACGCGGATTGGGTTTCCGATAATGTCAAAAATACGGTTCTCGTGCCGTACGTGTCCATGCACGGCAGTACGGCGAAAATGGTTGAATATCTCGTCGGCGCCCTTATGGAAAGAGGGATTGCGGTAAAACCGTTTGACCTGCCGAAGACCGATATAGGCGAACTTGCGATATCCCTCGTGGACGCCGCAACGGTCGTATTCGCCGCCCCGACAGTGCTTTTCGGCGCGCATCCGGGCGTGGTTTACGCGGCCTATCTGGCCAATGCCATTCATCCGAAGGTAAAGTTCGCGTCCATTATAGGTTCGTACGGCTGGGCCGGAAAGACCGTTGAACAAATTAAAGGGCTCCTGCCCAATATAAAGGCGGAATTCCTTGAACCGGTCGTAATCAAGGGTTTTCCGAAGGAAGAAAATTTCAAGGCCCTTGACCGGCTGGCGGACGATATATTGCGGAAACACGGGGAAATTGGAATCGTAAAATAAAAATGAAGGACGTTAAGTATTAAATAACAAATTTTTAGAAAGGAGATTTGTTTATGGGAAAACAAGGTACAAAAGTTGCAGATCTGAACGTAAAGGAACTGCTGAATGACCTGAATAAGGTCTATGCCGATGAATGGCTCGCCCACTATTCGTATTGGTTTATGGCGCATTCGGTAACGGGTCCGGGCTATGAGGACATGGGCGAATTCTTTGAAAAACTTGCCAAGGACGAGGCCGAACACGCCGGTGAAATCGCGGACAGGATGATTGAATTGGGCGGCATGCCGGTTGTCAACATGATGGAACTTGAAAAGAACGCCAATGCGCCCTATCCGAAACCCCCGAAGGGAACCTCGGATTATAAAAAGATGATTCAGGTCGTCCTTGACGCTGAAGCCGGCGCGATTGACGCATACAATAAGCTCGCCGCGAAAACCATGGGTAAAGATCATGTGACATACCAGTTAGTATGCCATATTCTTGCCGAAGAAGTCGTGCATGAAGAGATGTTTGAAGATTTGTTAGATTAATCGCTGATTGCGTAAAAATCGCAGAGACGCCCCGACGGGGCGTCTCTGCATTTTGTTTAAATGAACAAAAATTCAGCCAAAAAAATCGGTGTTTTCCTTTGCAAGCGGCAAGCGGCCCTTTCCGTCGCCGAGTCCTGCACCGGCGGCCTTATAGGGCATGAGATAACGAACGTGCCGGGCAGTTCGGATTATTTTACCGGCGGCGTTATCGCGTATTCAAACGCGGCCAAGGCAAAATTGCTCGGGGTAAAAAAAAATACGCTGGCAAAATACGGCGCCGTGAGCGCGCAGGCCGCGAAGGAAATGGCTGAAGGGTGTCGCAGGGTATTCAAAAGTAATTATGCCGTAGCCGTTACCGGCATAGCAGGTCCCTCCGGAGGCACAAAAGAAAAACCCACAGGGTTGGTATACATCGCGGTTGCAGATAAAAAAAGTACCGTCTGCAGGAAATTTATTTTTGCCGGTCCGCGCCTGCGCGTAAAACAACAGGCCTGCGAAAAGACCCTGCAATTCCTGCTGGAATACATACGTTAGAGTTTTAGCGTTCGTCAGGATGTGAGGCATTTTTCCTGTGAATATTCGTGACTTCGCGTCTTCGTGGCTCGTTTTTGGTTGCGGCTATGTTGCTTTATACGCTTATACTCCGTAACCCCTTAACAGGGTGAATACATAGATTCACCCCTACTCCGTAACTCTGTAACCCCTTAACCTTATGTCTTATTGCCGGAAAACTTTTTTTGTAACAATAGCCTGTTGCGCCATTATAGCCGTTTTTGTCCGCCCCGCTTATTCACAGGCGCCGCCGGAAAAAAAGCCCGCGCCAATAAAAGCGCCTGCCGGCGATGCTGAAAAATTGTCCGCTTCAGCCAAACTCATAAAAGATTATTTCAAGGCGAAAACCCCGGAAGAACGCGGCAGGATAATTGAGGAATTGGAAAAAATCGGCTTTATGCCGCCGGCGAAAGACCTGTCGCGGATAATAAAAGAGGCGGCAGTCTATCCTGATATGGCGCCGCTTAAAAGGACGACACGTAAAATCAAGGTGAACGGCGAAGAATACACCTACGAATTGTCTCCGCCGAAGGGCTATTCGCCGAAAAAAGAAGAACCGTTGATTATTTCGCTTCACGGTTCCGGCGGGGACGGCATGAACGCCCTGCATCTATGGCGCATACACCCTGACGACCAGGACGCGGCAAAAGACAAAATAATTGACAGTATAATATTGTCCGGGCAAACACCTCCCCCCAAAAACAGCATGCGCGTCACCCCTATAGTAAAAACAGAGCAATATATTATAGCGGCGCCCACACTGGAAAAAGTGCCGCAGGGCGGCGCGCCGACCGACCTGCTGGAACACTTGCTTCCGGCGTTATTGCAGGATGTAACTTCAACATGCAATGTTGATACAAACCGTATTTTTATAGTCGGATTTTCAATGGGCGGGCATTTCACGTGGGCTGAAACCCTGCACCAGCCCGATTATTTCGCCGGCGCCATTCCAATGATGGGCGCGTGCGACGATATGAATACCCTTTCCAATCTGCAATCCCTTCCGGTTTATATAATACACGGCGACAAAGACACTATCGTGCCGGTGGAATGTTCAAGAAGCGCGAACGAGGCGCTGACCGCGTTGAAATACGATGTCATCTACCGCGAGCAAAAAGGATTGGGCCACTATTTGTTTTCAGACAAAAGCCCGGAATGCGCAAAATTGCTTGCGTGGATAAAATCCAAGACGCGCAATCCCTATATCAAAAAGATAAGCTATAGATTTTCAGGCCAATCCGCCCCCGTGAAGAGGATTTATTGGCTGGAAGTTTCGCAGAAGGAGTTGAATCCTTTTACGGTAGAGGCCGAGGTTGCCGATAATACAATTAATATCAAATCCGCAGGTCTGGCCGAGATGACGGTTTTGCTGAATTCGGAGATTGTTGATTTCGCAAAAGACGTTATCATTCGCGTAAACGGCAACGAAGTTTTCAAGGGCAAGTCAAGTCCGTCATATAAATTCCTTCTGGAAAATTACCAGGAATACAAGGATCCGAATAGTTTATTCACGGCCGGGGTCAAGCTGAAGATACGTTAATAATGAAAAATGAAAAAGGAAGAATGAAGGACTGGACGAAGAATCGAGTAGCGAGTACCGAGGGACGAAACGACGAACACACCCCTTAATCCCCTCTTACTACGGAGAGAATAATATACTTGACATTTGAAGGTAGCCGCAGGCTTTAGCCTGCGCTTAGAATCCAGTATTACAGCGCAACCTAAAGGTTGCGGCTACCTTAGCGCTGGCTATAAATGCCAAGTATATTATGCTCCGAGTGATAATAGAGGGGAAAACTTACGGCTCTAAATCCCTCTTTCAGGCCAATGTAAGCAGAAAGCGTCGTTCTTCGTGTCCTCGCGCCCTCGTGGCTAAATAACGTTTCCGTTTTTGTAAGGTACCAACCGACAAAAACCTCCAGTTTTTGCAAGGTAACAGTTGACATTTCCGGAGGCTTATATTTTCAATAAGAAGCGGCATATTCTTGGTTTATGGCTTTTTATCCTATGCGAAATCGTTAGAACATAAAGTACTATAAAAATATTTGACAAATATGCTGTATTGATATATAATTGCGTATATGAAAAAGAATGAAATTTATACGATAGGATACGAGGGCAAACAGATTGAGGAGTTCATTTTCTTTCTGAAAAAATTCAACATCACCCGTCTTATTGATATACGAGAAGTTCCAATTTCAAGGAAAAAGGGTTTTTCCAAAATAGCATTAAAAAATCAGCTCAACTCGGCAAACATTGAGTATGTGCATATAAAATCGTTAGGGAGTCCAGGTTATCTTAGAGATAAACTGAAATCCGACAGGGATTACGATTATTTTTTCAAGACATATTCTGAATATTTGGCAAAAAACAGCAACGCTATTAAGGAATTGCTCCAATATACAGATAAGGGTACGAATTGCCTTATGTGTTTTGAAAAAAATTATGAAAAATGTCATAGATCTGTCGTTATTAACGCATTTCAAAAATATAGCGCAACCCAGATAACCATACAACATATTTAATAATTGTAAAATGGAAATTGTAAAAAAACAGGTTCTTGTCACAGTAAAAGCATATCCAAATCCGAGTAATAAATATGACGAAACCGTTTGCTGTGCCGGCATTGACTTGACAAACAATCAATGGGTTAGACTGTACCCCGTACCGTACCGCGATCTTGAAGAGAGTAGAAAATTTAAAAAATACAGTATAATTGAAATAAACTGCAGTAAGACAATAAATGACAAAAGACCGGAGAGTTTTAAGATAGATTCAGATTCTATAGAAGTTATCAGGTGGATTAATACTGATAAAAAATGGATGGAACGCAAAGAAATTGTATTACAATTGCCGCAAAAATCAATGTGTAAAATTATCAGCGGTGTAGCACTTACAGACAATTCCTTAGGTCTTATAAAACCGAAAGATATAAAATTTGACTATAGCAAGAAAACAGTAACGCCTGCAACCAACGATTATAATCAGCTGACTTTTTGGAATCAACAAAAAAGTAAATTGGAAGAAATCCCGTTTAATTTTTACTATTTTTTTCATTGCGAGGGAGAAAAGGAATGCCAGGGGCATAGATTGTCTATTATTGACTGGGAAATAGGACAAGCGTATCGTAAGTGGAAAGAAGAGTGTTCTACGGAAGAAGAACTGCTTGCTAAAATCCAACAAAAATGGCTTGAAATTGCTGACACATTCAATAGAGATGTTTATTTTTATGTTGGCAATATGAAGAGGTTTCGTAACATATTTATGGTTTTAGGCGTATTTTATCCGCCAAAGTAAAAAGGTTAACTTATGGACAAATTTCTTAAAAGCTTCTACATCGCCTCAGGCATTGTTCTGCTACTGGGGGTGGCAGTGAGTTTCGCCGCAGGACGCTGGTCGGTCGGCGGTTCCTGGCCGCTTATTTCCGGCTATCTGGTTGGTTTTATGTGTTGTTTCCTGCCGATTCCTACCTTTCATACGGTCGTTCATCTTTTGAACAAGTATGGCAAAACCGTGCGCTATCTGCTCATTTCCGCCATAATCCTTTGTCAATTCAGCATTTATGGCGTTACATTTTTCTTGATTATTTCCAAGGAAGTTGTTAATCTCTTTGCGCTCTGGGCAGGGGCTTCCGCTATAGTCGTTATTATAGCCATAGGAATGCTTATCTATAAGAAAACAATGCTTTCCGCCCGTCGTCCGTCGTAATCTTCTAATCTTAAAATCTTGTAATCTTAGAATCTTATAATCGCTTATGTCTTCAGGAATTCAGCATCCTCCGTCATATTTTACAGGGCTTTATAACCATTTTAAGGAAGCCAAAGAGCTTCCCGCATGGCTCCTTAATGAGCAATGGGGCGGCATATGGTTTGATGCCCTGGTATTTACGGCCATTACTATTGCCGTAATCATCATATTTACGCTCATTTCCGTGCGCCGCATGAATAAGGTGCCCGGCAAACTTCAAAGCATTTTTGAGGTCGGCGTGGAGCTTCTGAACGGTCTTCTTACCGCCTTTATAGGTCCCGAAGGCCCTAAATACCTGCCCTTCCTCGGAAGCATTTTTATATATATACTTTTCATGAATCTTATGGGCCTCATTCCCGGAATGAAGTCCCCTACCATGACCCTCAGCACGACCTTCGCGCTCGGCATATCCACATTCCTCTATGTTCAGGCGGCCGGCATCAGGGCCCAGGGCCTGGGCGGCTACCTGAAACACTTTGCCGGCGAAGTTCTCTGGCTGGCGCCATTGATGTTCGTTATCCATATTATGGGCGAATTGGTCAAGCCCTGTTCTCTGTCTCTGCGTCTTTTCGGCAATATATTCGGCGAGGACAACGTTATCGCCGTGCTGACAAGCATGTCGGATGGAATTATGACATCCCTCGGCGGCGTTGTGCCGATTCCGGTGCAATTCCCTATGGCCGCCTTCGCGGTATTCACGAGTTTCCTGCAGGCGTTTATATTTACGGCGCTTGCCTGCATCTATATAGCTACCCTTAGCGAACACCATGAAGAACACGAAACCGGCGCTTCGCATGACAGCGGGCATCCGGTACACGGACATTAGTTGTTCATATAGCGAAAATTTTTTCGCGAAAAAATTTTAGGAGGTTTTTTTAATGAAGAGTTTTGTTATAGTAAGCTTAGTCCTGCTTTACGCGCTTATCCTGGCAGGACCGGTATTCGCACAGGAAGCAGTTCCTGCCGGTGAAGTCAAAAAGGAAGAACAGCCGGCGGGCGATTCCGTTAAAATCTGGCTGGCTATCAGCATCGGATTCTCCCTGTCCCTCGCCGTGGTCGCGGGCGCATTCGGCCAATCCAAGGCCATTTCATCCGCAGTTGAAAGCATGGCAAGACAGCCCGAAGCCGCATCAGCCATCAGGGGCGCGCTCATCATCGGTCTTGCGCTTATTGAAACCCTCGTTATTTACATGCTTCTTATAAGCTTCTTCCTGTTCGGCATACTCGGCAAGCTTATACATTGATAGGGTTTTCTGTTTATGGAAATGTTGGATAATCTGGGACTGCAACCCGTTGTAGTCCTGATAAACATAGGTTTCTTCATCTGCGTTTACCTTTTCATGAGGAAATTCCTCTTCCAGCGCGTCACCGTACAGCTGGACGCGAGGAAACGCGAATTTGACGAAGGCTTCGGCCATATAAATTCCACACAGAGTTATGTGGATGAATTGGCCAGGGACTACGCGCAAAAATACTCCGTTCTGGAAAAGAACGCGTATAAGGAACTACAGCGCATAGTCAAGAATGCCAATCAGTCAAAGGCCGACTTGCTTGCCCAGACGTATTCAAGTTCCGACGATTACCTCAAGGAATCCAGGATCGCTATCGTCAGGGAAAAAAATTCGGCCATCACCCAGATGCGCACGCAAATTCCGGAATTGACAGGCGATGTGATAAAGAAACTGAGTAACAGCGAAATAGACTCTTCCAGGATAATTCCCGTAACGGATATGCTCATAGAAAAGAGACTGGCGAAATGACAAAAGCGCTTTTTACAATTTTGCTGACGTTTTTGCAGGCACTGCCGCTGTTTGCCGCTGAAGAAGGCGGCGGGCACGCGACAGGCCTCAAAATCCCCGTGCTGGTAATCCAGACAGTCTGCTTTGCCGTACTCGCCTATGTTCTGTACAGGTTTGCCTGGAAACTGATTTCCAAATCCCTTGACGAACGCGCGAAAAAAATCCAGGATACTTATAAGCACATAGAAGACGAAAACGCGCGCCTGAAAAACCTGATCGCGGAATACGAACAGAAATTCGCTGGCCTTGAAAAAGAGGCCCAGCGCCTTTTGAATGAGGCCGTAAAAGAAGGCGAACAGACAGGGGAAACCATCGTAAAAGACGCCAACGCCAACGCTGAAAAAATCCTTGCCAAGGCAAGGCGCGAAATAGAGATAGAAAGAGATAAGGCCATGATGGAAATCCGCGAAGAGGCCGTAAACCTTACGATGCAGGCGGCAGAGGAAGTCCTGAAGAAGAATATGAACGCGGATATGAATTCAAAACTCGTCGCGGATTTCATAAGGACAATTGACAAGGTTGAGATGAAATAATGATTGAAAAGACCCTTGCAAAAAGATACGCCCTTGGATTGCTCAATACGGCAAAAGAAAAAAACGCCATAGAAGCAGTCAAACAGGAACTTGACGCGACAGCGAAAATTTACGCCGGCATGAAGGATTTCCGGAGCGTGCTCGCGCATCCGCGTGTGCCGCTGGCGGAAAAACAGAAGCTGTTTACGCAGACCCTGTCCGGGAAAATCGCGCCTTATACGATGGAATTTCTGCTGTTCCTGCTCAGGAAAAGGCGCGTAAACCTGCTCGTGGAAATAAGCGAACAGTTCAACAATCTCGCCGATGCCGTCCAGAATATCGTGCGCGTAAAAGTAACAAGCGCTTTTCCGCTGACGGAACAGGAAATTACCGTGCTTAAAGAGCGGCTGACTTCCATAACGGCAAAAAACATAGTGATTTCCGCTTTTACGGACAGTTCCATTATAGGCGGGCTGACCGTGCGGATCGGCGATGACGTCGTAGATGCCAGCATCGCGGGCGGATTAAAGCAGATGCGGGAGCAATTGCTGGATAAATTGTAATAATTGTTTATGTAGGGACAGGGTTGCCCTGTCCGTATAACAGGAGTTTTTATATGCAAATCAGACCCGAAGAAATAAGTTCAGTCATCAAAAAGGAAATCGGCCGGTACGAAGCCGAATTGAAAATGGAAAGCGTCGGCACCGTCCTGCAGGTCGGCGACGGCATCGCGCGCGTGTACGGCCTTGAAAAAGTCATGTCCAGCGAGCTCGTGGAATTTTCCAACGGCACCAAGGGCATGGCGCTTAACCTTGAAGAGGACAGCGTCGGCATAGTCATTCTCGGAAATGACACCGGCATTAAAGAAGGCGATACGGTCAAATGCACAGGCAATATAGTCTCGGTTCCCGCGGGCGACGCGCTGATAGGCAGGGTCGTCAATGCCCTGGGCGAACCGCTTGACGGCAAAGGCCCCATAGCTACAAAAAAATTCCGCACCATAGAATACCCCGCGCCGAACGTCGTTCAGCGCCAGCCGGTAAAAGAGCCCCTCCAGACCGGATGGAAGTCCATTGATTCCATGATACCCATAGGGAGAGGCCAGAGGGAACTCATTCTCGGCGACAGGCAGACCGGAAAGACCGCGCTTACTATTGACGCAATACTTAACCAGAAAGAAGAAAACGTAGTTTGTATTTATGTTGCGATCGGCCAGAAGGCATCCACCGTAGCGCAGATAGTGGATACGCTGGAAAAATACGGCGCGATGAAATATACAATAGTGGTTTGCGCAAGCGCCAGCGACCCGGCTCCATTGCAATACATAGCGCCCTATACGGGATGCGCGATGGGCGAGGAATTCCGCGACAATAAAGGCCACGCGTTTGTAATCTACGACGACCTTTCAAAACACGCATGGGCATACAGGCAGATGTCTCTGCTCCTGCGCAGGCCGCCGGGACGCGAGGCGTATCCGGGCGACATATTCAACCTGCATTCGCGCCTCCTTGAAAGAGCGGCGAAATTATCCGACGAACTCGGAGCAGGTTCTCTTACAGCAATACCTATTATTGAAACCCAGGCAGGCGACGTTTCCGCGTACATACCGACAAACGTTATTTCCATCACAGACGGCCAGATATATCTGGAGCCGGACCTGTTCTACGCCGGCGTAAGGCCGGCCGTTAACGTGGGCATTTCCGTGTCCCGCGTAGGCGGCAACGCGCAGATAAAAGCGATGAGACGCGTAGCAGGAAGACTGCGTTTGGATTTGGCGCAATATAGGGAACTGGCCGCCTTCGCGCAGTTCGCGTCCGAATTGGACAAGGCAACCAAGGCACAGCTGACAAGGGGCGAACGCCTCGTGGAAATCCTGAAGCAGGGCCAATTTGAACCCATGCAGGTAGCCGACCAGATTATGATAATATACGCCGGCACGAACGGGTATTTGGACGACCTGCCGATCGAAAAAGTCAAAGAATTTGAGAAAAAACTCCTTGAATACATGAAAGAAAACCATCCTGCCATAAAGGAAACGATAAAAAAGACCGGAAATCTTGATACGCCAACAGAGCAGAAATTAACCGAAGCGATAAAGGAATTCAAACAGGCATTTAAGAGTTAAGGCGTTTAAGAGTTTAGGAGTTACGGTGTTTGGGGGTTACGGGGTACGGGGTTATGAGGTTGCGAGGACAGTTCTTAACCCTCACACCTTCTCTTGACGTTTAGCATAAAGATTGAGGTTTTGGGGTTGAGGAGTTACGAGGTTGGCCGCCTGTGTCAAAGGCTTCGGCGGGTGGGGCAATTAAGGGGCTTAGGTGTTACGGAGTGGCGGTGAATCCATATATTCACCCTTGTAAAAATTTCTTGTTTTTTATCCGCGGATTTATATAATAGTAAGCAAGACTGAAACCGTAAAAAAACCAAGCTCTCAAACATTAAACACCTGACTTCTTACGTCTTACAGTTTAATAAAGAGGTATATGTTATGTCGGTAAACGAATTGCTTGACGCAAACCGGAAATTCCTTGATTCCGGCCGGATTAACCAGCTTAAATTCAAGCCGTTTTCAGGTTGGGTTGTAATCTCCTGCATGAGCGAGAAACTCGCCGACCTCCTTGAAGAATCCCTGGGTTTTGAACGCGGCGAGGCTCTTTTCATAAGGACCGCCGGGGCGGCATTCACAAAATACGATAACAGCATTGAACGCTCCGTCGCAATCGCAATTTTCAAGAAAGACGCGGTAAAAATTGCCGTCGTAGGACATTCAGATTGTTCTTCCGCAAGCGATGTATTCTCTATAACAGAGGCAATGAAAAAACACAATATCCCGCGTTCGGCCGTGCCCGATGATGTGCGCGAATGGATGGGCCTTATTTCCAATCCCGAGGAAAACGTAAGACAACTCGTAAGAACCCTGAGAAATTCATCGGTCGTCCCGGTCAGCGTGGAAATACACGGTTTTATGCTGGATACAAAAACAGGAAAACTTACGCATATAGTTTCGGCAATGCAGGAAAAGGAACTTAAAAAAGAAGATATTCATATAGCGGAACTTGAAATAAAATCACCGGTCGCATTCAAAGCGGACAGGTTTGAACATTCTTCGGACACAACCACGGCAAATTTCAGCGATACCCCGCCGGCAATTGATATTTCGGCTGATAGGCCGAAAACCGCAAAATATACACAGCCCAAACCAGCCCAGTACAATCCGCCGCCGGTGCCTAAACCCCAGCCGCGTTATCAGCCGCAGGACCCCGTGCCGCTTGAACCCAAACCCGTCCAGCAGGCGAAACCCAAGATTTCCGTTGAGGCGTCGGATGACCCCTTCCAGGAAATGCTGGATAAGCTGAAAAGGGACAGATTTAAGAAATCATAATATAGGAGGATTAAAATGAGTTCAATAGAATTCGTATATGCGCTGAGTTTTTTCGTCGGGCTCGCTTACGCGTTAGTTACGGCCGTATTCAGCGGCGTATTCGCGGGCGGAGAACATATTGACGTTTCCGGCGACATGGGCGGTTCCGTGGACCCGTCAGGCCCGATTGACCACGGTTCCCTGCATTTTTCACCGTTCAGCCCGATTGTAATAGCGATGTTTCTGGCGTCATTCGGCGCCGCGGGCCTTATTTGCATGGAAATATTTACTATTCTGGATTTCAGGATGCACCTGCCTATTTCCATGGGAAGCGGTTTCGTGATCTCCGGCCTGATGGCAGTCCTTTTTTCAAAAATACTCAAATCCACGCAGAGTACCAGTGCGGCAACGCATAGTGACCTTATCGGATGTTCGGCAGAGGTGCTTACCCCCATTCCGGCGGAAAACGGCCTCGGCGAAATTGCCTACAATATCCACGAAATCCGTTATACCGCGCCGGCAAAATCCATGGACAATAAAAAAATTGAAGCCCACTCCCATGTGATTATCAAATCCATGGTTGGCGGGACAGCTTTTGTCACTGATAAACTCAATTAAGGAGGTATATTGTTATGTATTTGTTTGCATTAGAAAATGGAGTCGCCCTGGCGATTTTCGCCGCCATAGCCATTGTAATAATGGTCTTCATTTTCCTTGCTGTAATACTGAAACGTTACACCAAGGTAGGCCCGAACCAGGCATTGATTATCTCCGGAAGAAAGCGCGTTTTCAAGGACGAGATGGGCCGTGTGAGCATGCGCGGCTTCAGGATGGTCAAGGGCGGCGGTACCTTTGTATGGCCGTTCATTGAAAAGGCTGAAATACTTTCCCTGGAAATCCTTACCCTTGACGTAAGGCTTCCGGAAGTTTATACGATAAACGGCGTTCCTATAACGGTTGACGGCGTCGCCCAGATTAAGATCAAGGGCGATGAAGGCGCCATAGCGACCGCGGCGGAACAATTCCTCGGCAAGACCCAGCTTGAAATCATGCGCGTTGCTTTGCAGACGGTGGAAGGCCATCTGCGTGCCATCGTCGGCACCCTTACGGTTGAAGAAATTTACAAAAACCGTGACGCTTTCGCCCAGAAAGTGCAGGAGGTCGCGGCAGGCGACCTGGCAAATATGGGCCTCGGTATCGTGTCGTTTACGTTAAAAGACATTAAAGATGAACAGGGTTACCTGACCGCCCTTGGCCAGCCGAGGATCGCGGAAGTCAAAAGAGACGCTACAATCGCGCAGGCGGAAGCCAACAGGGATTCCACAATCAAAAGCGCCCAGGCCAATCAGGCCGGACAGGAAGCGCGTTTCCTTGCCGATACCAGGATAGCCGAATCCCAGCGGAATTTTGAAGTGAAAAGGGCCGAATACCAGGCCGCTATTAATCAGCAGAAGGCCGACGCAGACCTTGCGTATGATTTGCAAAAATATAAAACCAACCAAAAGGTCAAGGCTGAAGAAGTCCAGGTCATGGTGGTTGAAAAACAGCGCATGGTTGAAGTGCAGGAAAATGAAATTATGCGCAAGCAGAAGGAATTGGATGCTACCATCAATAAGCCTGCTGACGCTGAAAAATACAGGATAGAAGCGCTCGCAAACGCCGAGAAATTCAAACTCCAGGCAGAGGCCGAAGGTAAAGGCCAGGCTATTAAGAACATAGGTTTCGCCGAAGCCGACGCGATACGCGCAAAAGGCCTTGCGGAAGCCGACGTCATAAAAGCCAAAGGTTATTCAGAAGCTGAGGCCATGTCTAAGAAGGCCGACGCATGGAAGGCTTATAACGAAGCCGCAGTAACGCAGATGATTATAGACAAACTGCCCGAACTCGCAAGGGCCATATCAGAGCCGCTGTCCAAGACGGAAAAGATCGTTATCATCAATCAGGGCGGTTCGGATTCCGCGGGCGCAAACAAAATAACAAAAGACATTACCAATATTATAGCCCAGCTTCCGCCGGTCGTGGAGGCCCTCTCAGGGGTTGACCTGAAGGAAGTCATGTCTAAACTTCCGGGAATCGGGAGCGCGTTTAAGAAAGACGAATCCAAAAAATAGGACAGAAAACAGGATACGGGAAACAAAGATTTTATCGTAGAGACACGCCACGGCGTGTCTCTACGCATTTCAGGGGAGACTAAATGGAATTCTGGATAGGCGTAATCGTTGGTGTTGCAATATGCGCGTTTGTGCTGAAGAGGTTCGTTCTTGGGGCAAAACCCCGGCAAAACGTCATTATTACCAGGATGAACACGGAAGACACCGAAAATGATCCTGACGGAGACCTGGCAATAAAGATAACAAGCGGCAACGCAACGCCTGAAAGCTTGAAACAAATCAGAGATCTGCTGAAAGGCATGCGGAAGAACGCCGACTCGGATAATAACCTGAAAATAAACCTGTTCAAAAAAGCCGTATTTTCTTCAACCTCGTCATCCGCCGAAATAGATGCCGCGTCCGTGCGTGAAATCAAAATCAGCGTAGCGCTGAAAGGTGTCCCGGCCAGGGACGGCGTGAAATTTGACATTTCTGCGGATGCGGGCATGGAAGACGGTAAAACAGGCGTTATGGACGCCGTTTCCGCGCAAAAGAGCGATTTGGAAAAAATCGGCAGGCTCGCGCATATCCTAAGAATACGCCTGACCGCCGTAGTGGCTGGATGCGACAGCGGCGAGATCTTAGGCAACAGGGAAGCATTTGCCGGCATCGCCAAAGAATTGTTGGTCAAAGAACTCGCGCAGGACGGCATAGCGCTGGTTTCATTTGCGATAGATGATATCAAGCAGGCAGGCTAATACGGCGGCATAGAAATCTATGTTACTAAAAAATGACATTTTTCCAGAGCGGATTGACTTATCGACCCGGGCGGTAAATGCTTTGCATAAGGCAGGGTATAACTCGTTTTCAAAGTGTGCAAATATCACGTTTGGAGAATTACTTGACACAAGAAATATCGGGATAAAGACTGCAAATGAAATTTTTAACACATTTGATTCTTTCAGAAAGAAATGCAATGAACATCAGCTCCTGAAGATAACCTTACCCGGAAGTTTTTATGACAAAAGAAAACACAAGTATTTTATAAATCTATTAGCCATTCCCGTGTCAAAAATTAAATTATCCGTAAGAGCGATGCGCGTTCTGAAAAAAACAAAAACACAAAGCATGCTTGAACTTGTGCAGAGTGACGCAGGTAAAATCCTGCAGATAAGAGGATGCGGCGTAAAAACCATCAGGGAGATTGGGGACTTCTTAAAGCATCTTGAATTACAGCCGGGCAAACGTCCCGATGACGGCCTCGTTCGGGATGTAAAAAAGCATATGGCTGAAAGAGAAGCAGGCGGAATATTGGAGGATTTCAGCAGAGATTATCCGGACAAATACGATTTATTGACTAAGGTTAAAGCCGTCAATTTCACGGTTTCGCGGATTAAGTTCTATAAGGATTGTTTCCGGGCGTATAAGGAGCTTGGCACGCTGGAGAGCGTGGGAAAACAGCGGGGTTTAACGCGGGAGCGCGTTCGCCAGATTCTGGAACAGGGAACGCGGTTAGGGCTATTTAACTATGCAAGAAAAGAACCCCTTTGTTTCAGTAAAAATAAAATAATCAAATCTTTTTCAAAACACCTGTCTATTTGCGGCGTTTCCAGAGCGAACGGTATTTCGGAGGCGCGGCTTAGAAGAATGCTGGCCTTTCATAAAATTACCGGGAAGGAATTGGCTGCCTTACGGTTAAGTGTAACGAGGAACAGATGCATGGAATTTTTCAGGAGAATTGTGGCGAAATCGGGACATTCTCCGTCTTCGTCCGAATTGCAGAAAAAGAAAAAAACGCGCAATCTTTATACGAGAATAACGGTGCTGTGGGGTTCTATGGATGCCTTCAGGAAGGAATTGCGCATTTCGAAACCTGCGTACCGGAGAATCCGGAAAAACTTGTGATGCTGAAAATATTTGACAAAAGGCTTGGGATATGTTAATATAGCATCGGATAATGAATTTTATCCGGTTATATGTCGTCATGTGCTCGGACGATAGTGAGCGAAAGCGAGCAGGATATAATGACGCGTATAACAGCGCAAAGTTTATTGAAAAAGGAGAACCATATGAAAATAAGCATAAATGAAGTTCTTGTTGGTAAAATAAATAAATCTAAATGGTGGCATGTAACTCCGGTGGCCCCTGATGCGTATAGTAAGCGAGGAATTTTTTTGGTATCGACTTATCGTCAAGCAGAATTTTACGGAAGACCAAATGATATCCCAGATAAAGTATTTATAACAAATCCTGTTTATGGTTTTTCTGAAGAAGAAATTCTTTTAAAATTATTTCCAGGAAAGCCTAATAATCGATTTCTTCAAGCATACAAGAAGATGGTGAAAGAAGAGCAAAAGCCTCAGGCGCAGGATGAGTATAAGCAAGTGAAACAATGGTATCAAAAACGAATAAGTCTTGATGCGGCGATGTTTAAGAAAGCCAAATCCCTTAAGTATGATGCCATTGTTCTCATGACGAAAAATGGCAAAAAAGAACTGGAAAGAAACAGAAAACCAAACTCAATTGAACTTAATTTGCTGAATGTTTAAAGTTTTCCGGAGAGCAGATGGTTAATACAGATAAGCAAGCTCGACCATTTCTAAAATGGGCTGGAGGTAAGAGACAGCTTCTTAGGCAGTTTCAAAACTATTTCCCTCCAGAGCTAAACGGGCAAGGGATTATAAAACGTTATTACGAACCATTTTTAGGAAGCGGAGCTGTTTTCTTCTGGGTAAAGCAGAATTGTAAACTTGAAGAAGCGTTTATTAATGAATTGAATCCTGAAATATATCTGTGCTATGCGGTAATTCAGCGCGGTGTTGAAAAACTAATTAAATCATTAATAGTTTTACAAAAAAAATATCATACATTAGATGAAACTGTCCAGGTAAAATGGTATTACAAAATCAGGCGAAAATACAACGAGACGCGAAAAGATGTAAATCTTAAGAAGATAGACTGGAAGTATTACAGCGAACGAGCGGCACTTACCATTTTTCTGAATCGTACTTGTTTTAATGGATTATACCGAGTTAACTCCAGTGGTGATTTCAATGTCCCGTTTGGCAGATACAGGAACCCGGTTATTTGCGATGTTGACAACTTAAGAGCGGTAAGCAGTCTTTTAAAAGGCGTAGAAATAACAAATGACGATTTTTCCGTAATTGAACGGCAGATTAAAAAACATTCTTTTGTCTATTTTGATCCTCCATACAGGCCATTGAATAAAACTTCAAATTTTACTTCATATTCAGCAAATGAATTCAGCGATAAAGAACAGGAGCGATTGGCGGATGTTTTTAAAAAGTTAAATAAGATTGATAGCGTAAAAATCATGCTAAGCAACTCCGACCCTAAGAATGAAAACAAAGAAGACAATTACTTTGAGCATCTGTACGACGGTTTCAGGATTGAACGCTTAAAAGCTAAGCGAATGATTAATTGCAATGCCTTAAAACGAGGCAAGATCAATGAAATCCTGGTTATGAATTATTGATTTAATAGAAAGTTATAGGTTTAAAAACATATATGAAAAATGGCGGTTTGGGCGGTGCAAATACTTTAACAGGATTAAATTTTGAAAAAAAGGTGGATTTTCAAAAACTTTTAGGAAAAATACCAGGTTATGAGATTAGAAAGATTTCAGGCCGGGCCGGAATGGAAGTTTTTTTTGAAAACGACCTGGTTGCGATGTGTTTTAGGAAGCATGATTTTTATAAGTTTCTATCGGAGTCTGGTATTTACTGGAAAAGCTTAATTTCAAAAAAACTTTTACCCGATGATGCCTTATTGGTGATTGTTCGCGAGACTTTATTTATCATTGAAGTCAAATATCAGCAAGTAGCGGGCTCTGTTGATGAGAAACTGCAAACATGTGATTTTAAGCGAAAACAATATTTAAAATTAGTCTCTTCGCTTAACCTGAAAGTAGAATATGTTTATGTGCTTAATGACTGGTTTAATAAGCCGGAATATAAAGATGTTTTAGATTATATACATAGCGTAAATTGTCATTATAGATTTAACGAACTTCCACTGTCCTGGCTCGGGTTGCCGGTTAAAAAAGTATAGTTAAACCGATATTTTGTAAGGGAATTATTTAATGAAGGACGAGTGTATTAGCAAAGATGCAGATATTCAGACAACAACGGTGTGGTCGTTTCCTAAGCGCGGCAATTGGGCTACGCACAACCCTACCTATCGGGGCAATTGGGCTCCTCAAATTCCGCGTAATCTTATACTTAAGTATAGCAAGGAAAGCGATTTAATTTTAGACCCGATGACAGGGGGCGGGACGACTCTAATTGAAGCAAAATTATTAAACAGAAATGCCATAGGCATAGATATCAATCCTAAGTCCATGGGCTTTGCCGAAGAAGTACTTAAGTTTGATGTTGATAACAAATCTAAACAGGAATGTTATATCGGAGATGCAAGAAACCTTAAGAAGATAACTGATAATTCAATTGACCTTATTGCCACTCACCCCCCATATTTAAACATAATTAAGTATTCAGAGCATGAAATTGCAGGCGATTTTTCCAACATTGGGAGTTTAACTAAGTTTCTTGTAGAATTTGAACCGGCAGTGAAAGAGTTCTATAGGGTTTTGAAACCAGATCGCTACTGTGCGATTCTGATCGGAGATACAAGAAGGCGGAGGCATTACGTACCGTTAGCGTTTAATGTGATGAACTTGTTTTTAAAGAATGGGTTTATTCTTAAAGAAGACATAATTAAAGTTCAGCATAATTGTCAGGCAACGCCAAGATGGAGCTCCGCTGTCAATAAATATGATTTCTACTTAATTATGCATGAACACTTGTTTGTTTTCAGAAAACCCAAAGACAAGGAAGACTTTACTTTATACAGGGAAAGCATGTCAGAGGTTTGCTATGGCAAAGAAAAAAGCAAAGGTTAATATTTATAAGCATTCAGTTGATTTAGCAAGTTTGAAAATAAAAAATCAACCTAACATAGAATTCTGCAAGGCTTTAGAGGCAATTAAATACAAGGGCTATAAAGTAGAAGATATTTCAGACGGAAGAAACATCGTTATAACCAAGCCTGGCGGGAAATATTCTTACGGTACGATTAAAAGAGAAGATTTTATGGTTTGGATTTATAACGAGAAGGACGAATCTCTTTGGTTGATTTCCCATCAAAACATACTTGATGATTTAAAAGAAAAAGCCAATAGCGATCCCAGGGGAACTCTTAAGATTATAGATGGTTTAATGAGGGTTTATAATGGAGAGGAACCGGATGACATTCTAAAGAAAGGTGATTTTAAGAATCCTATAGGAGAGATTCCGGAAGCAATTTTTAAGGCTTATAAATGGATTTGGGGACAAGAAGACTGTAATTACCTCCAACCTAAATATAAAGGCAGGGCTATGTCTTGGGAAGGATGGGAGAAAGTTGACAGTAAATTGGAAAAGTCAGGAGACGGCATAGCTGATTTAAGAGAAAAGCTAAAAGAACAAACATTTTAATTTATTGTTGTTATAATAGAGTTTTACTGAAAACACAGGAAACAAAATGCTGTGATGAGAATAATTTTTGGAATTTTCCTGTTAATATACTCCGCGATGCACTATTACGTGTACAGCCGCGTGGCTGGCGGGCTTGACATGTCTCCTGTCGCGCGGAGCTGGCTGAAAAACTGCCTCATCGCCGCCGCGCTGTCATTCGTGCTCGCCGAGACTATCTGCCGGAATACGGCTTCACTGTGGTTCAAACCCGTATATTATTTCGGCGTATGCTGGTTCGGCGCTCTCGCTGTCGCCGTTGTCGTTTTTCTTACGGCACATATCATCGGTATGGCATTGCGGTCCGATTTCTGCAGGTATTGGCTCACAATTTGCGCTATTGCCGCAATATTCATTATATCCGCTTATTCCATAATAAACGTTGCCCGCGGGCCTGTTATCAAGAGCATGACAATCAAATACAAAAAACTGCCCGCAGAACTTTCAGGTCTGTCCATAGTCCAACTTTCGGATCTGCACCTGAATCTGATGAAATCTGAAAAGTGGCTTAACGATATAGTTGATACGGCAAACAGCCAAAATCCCGACATAATAGTTTTTACAGGCGATCTGATGGATACGGATTTGTCTGAAACGAAACGCTTTTACAGCGGACTGAAACGTTTAAAGGCGAAAAACGGCGTATTCGCGGTTTCGGGCAATCATGATTTCTATGCGGGCCTGGAGGGTTTCCAGCGCGTTGCAAGCGATACCGGGATGACTGTTTTGCGGAATAAAAAAACAACGGCAATCAGCGGCCTGATGGACATCTGCGGCATAGACGACAATGCCGGCGGAGAAATACGGAAAGGCAAGGCCGGACTGCTGTCCAAATTGGATCTGCCGGCAGGCCTGGACAAGGATAAGTTTACCGTATTGCTTTCTCACAGGCCGGACGTGTTTATTGAGGCGGTAAAAAGCGGGATTGACCTGCAGTTATCCGGACATACCCACGCGGGCCAGATACCGCCTATGGATTTGATAATTCAATTCTATTATAAATATCCGTACGGTTTATACCGGGACGGGGGATCATTTCTCTACACCACCTGCGGAACGGACATCTGGGGGCCGCCTATGCGGCTGTTCTCAAGGTCGGAAATCGTGAAGATAGTACTGGAAAAAGAATGACAGTAAGCAGTAACTCAGCAATAACTAAAAAACTTAATGATAACAACAATTAAAACAACATAGCCCTTCGCATAGCTCATGATAAACCGCAACCAAAAAGATGCTTGCTTTATGAAATTCTAAGCACTAAACACGAAATCCTAAATCTAAATTTCCCAAACCCGGCGAACGACCGTTTTTTGGTTATTTAAACATTAGAATTTTGAGATTGTTTAGAGTTTCGGATTTAGTGCTTAGAGTTTTATTTGTAAAGAGTCGAATCTTCTCTGCTTTTTGCGTAGTAATTTATTGTTTGGTATTTTCCGGACTTGAATTATCTGTTGCTTCCGGCGTCTCCGGTGTCACGGTGGTATCGTTGCTGTCATCTGGTTGTTCAATGGCGTTTGCTTCCTCGGTCGGCGCGGCGCTTGTCTTTTCATCGTCTTCTTCGTGTTCCACGATGGCGATTGAAACCACTTTATCATCAGCGCTGAGGGAAATAATCCTTACGCCCTGCGTATTTCTGCTCTGCGATCGGACGCTTTTTACCGGAGTTCTCACGACCATGCCCTGCTGAGTAATGACCATTACGTCGTCTTTGTCGGACACAGGCTTCATTCCCACGACGATGCCGTTTCTTTCCGTGGTCTTAATGTTGATAATGCCCTTGCCGCCGCGGCCCTGCAGGCGGTATTCGTCAAACGCAGTCCTTTTTCCGAATCCGTTTCGGCATACGGTCAATAGCGTAGGCTCTTCATCCACTATTGCCAGGTCTTTGACCTTGTCCCCTTCTCGCAGTCT
Organism: Planctomycetota bacterium; assembly: GCA_016220095.1. GTDB lineage: Bacteria > Planctomycetota > MHYJ01 > JACQXL01 > JACRIJ01 > JACRIJ01. The sequence continues at coordinate 57,721 of JACRIJ010000104.1, forward strand.
TATGCCGCATACGCCGCGGGAAGTCCTGCCGATAGAGCGCGCCTTTTCCTCGGGAAATCTTATTGAAAGTCCTTTTTCCGTGCCGAGCAAAATATGGTTTTCTCCGGAGGTGAGTTTTACGCCGATAAGCTTATCGCCGTCATCAAGAGTCAACGCGATAATGCCGGCTTTACGCGGGTTGCCGTATTCCTGCAGGAGCGTTTTCTTTATGATGCCTTTTTCCGTGGCCATGACGATGTAGCCGGAAGAAAAATCCCTGACCGGTATGGCGGCAGTGGTCTGCTCGCCTTCAGAGAGGCTTAGGATGTTGACGATGGCCCGGCCTTTTGAACCGCGCGAGAGTTCCGGCAGGTCGTAAACCTTCTGCCAATAGACCTTTCCGAGGTCTGTGAAAAACAATATGTAATCATGCGTTGACGCCACAAATATATGTTCTATAAAATCGCCTTCTTTGGTGTCAATTGCCGAAACGCCTTTGCCGCCGCGGTTTTGCTTGCGGTACGAATCTATATGCATGCGTTTGATATAACCCGCGTGCGTCATTATTACGGCCATATCTTCATCGGCAATCAGGTCTTCTCTCAACATGCTTCCTATTTCGGCGCCGGCTATTTCCGTTCTGCGTTTGTCCGCGTATTTTTCCTTTATTTCATAAATGTCTTCCCTGATGATGTCCAGCACCATCTGGTCGTCCGCAAGGATGGCCTTGTAATCACGTATTTTTTCCTTGAGTTCGGCCAGTTGTTTCTGGAGTTTTTCGGTTTCCAGGCCGGTTAGTTTGGACAACTGCATCCTCAGGATGGCCTGCGCCTGTATGGGAGTGAGTTTGAATTTGCTTACGAGGTTTGCTTCCGCGATTTCCACGGTCTGGGATTTTTTTATGGTTTCAATGACTTCGTCAATATTGCGCAGAGCTATCAGGAGCCCTTCCAATATATGCGCCTCCGCTTCAGCCTTGTCAAGCAGGAACTTAGTGCGCCTTTTGATGACCTCCATGCGGTGGTCAATGTAAAGTTTTAATATCTGTTTCAGCGGGAGCGTCTGCGGCCTGTTGTTGACCAGGGCAATCATTATAATGCTGAATGAATCCTGCAGAGACGTCTGTTTGTACAGCTGGTTTATGACGACCTGTTCTTCCTCGCCTTTTTTTACTTCTATTACCACGCGGATGCCGTCTTTGTCGCTTTCATCGCGGATATCTGAAATGCCTTTAATGCGGTCTTCCTTGACAAGTTCGGCAATAGTTTCAATTATTTTGGCCTTGTTCTGGTTGTACGGGATTTCCGTGACGACGATGTTTATCCTGCCGCCTTTGACTTCTTCGGTGTGGAGTTTGGCGCGGACGGTGACTATGCCTCTGCCGGTTTCATAGGCGTCTTTCATGCCTTTCATGCCGTAAACGAGGCCGCCGGTCGGGAAATCCGGCCCTTTGATTATTTTCAGCAATTCCGCTGTTGTAATATCCGGCTTATCAATGATTTTTATTATAGCGTCGCATACTTCGCCGAGGTTATGCGGAGGAATGCTGGTTGCCATGCCGACTGCGATGCCCGTGGCGCCGTTGCAGATAAGGTTGGGGAATTTGCCCGGAAGCACCGTTGGTTCTTCGCGGGTTTCGTCGTAATTGGGCGTGAAGTTGACGGTATTCTTGTCAATATCTTCCATCAGTAGCGTGGAAAATTCCGTCATGCGCGCCTCAGTGTAACGCATGGCCGCCGGCGGGTCGCCGTCTAAGGAACCGAAATTGCCCTGGCCGTCCACAAGCTGATAACGGCATGAAAATTCCTGCGCCATCCTTACAAGCGTGGGATAGACTACCTGGTCACCGTGTGGATGGTAATTGCCCGTGGTGTCGCCGCATATCTTGGCGCATTTTCTGTATTTGGCGTGGGGTCCAAGGTTGAGGTCGTGCATTGCCACGAGTATCCTGCGCTGGGAAGGTTTTAGCCCGTCTCTTATGTCGGGCAGTGCGCGGGAAACTATTACGCTCATCGCGTAATTGAGATATGAGTCCTTCATTTCGTCCTCAATGAGGACGTCGCGGACGCTTTCAGCTATGGGTATATCAAGTTTTTTATCCGGCATTGTTATAAGCTAAAAAATGCTGTTAAGGCGTTGAAATACAGGTAAAATAAGGGTAAAATTCGCGCCCCTGCAATGCGAAATACGCGCAGGAATAATCGTATTATTCTACCAAAATGCCGCATAAAAGCAAGAAAAAAGGATGAAAAAAGTATAAACAAATATTGCCTTTCGGCATGTTTGATAGTATAATTTCACCATGAGCAATCCGTTAAAGGAATACGTTTCCGCTGTTATTTCAGGGCGGTTTCGGCAGTTCGGTTGCGACCCGGGGGATGGACCGGGTTTGAAAAACATAAACAAGCCGGAACTCATAGAATTCATTATCGCCGAAGGGCTTGCGCCGGTCATATATGATTTGTGCGGGCATGGAGATCCCTTGTCTTTGTTTGGCAAATGCCTTCATCAGGCGTACTTGCAAACCGCGATGCGCAATACCCTTTTGTTTTCTGAGTTCGCGAAAATAGCGGAACAGGCAAAATTTCCTGTCATGCCGCTCAAGGGTGCATTCCTGACAATGAAGGTGTATGGCAATCCTAACCTGCGGCCCATGCAGGATATTGATGTACTTGTGAAAAAACAGGACGTTACGGCAATGGAAACGCTTCTGCGGGAACGCGGATACGGGCGGCTGGAGGCATGCGTGCAGGATGAAAAATGCAAAATGAAGAATGAAGAACGGACGCGGTTTCCGGGCATCGGGCTTATAAATGAACAAACACGCAGTCCCGCGTATTCAATCAATTCAATCTACCTGCGCAAGTACATTGACGGCAATAAATACCTGTTCTCGGACGTACATGTGCACTGGCATTGGATTAACGCGTCATATTATTTGAATTTTGAAAAAATAGATATTGACGAAATATGGAAAACTGCGCGTGAGATTGAGTGGCAGAATGGAACGAAAGCCTATGCGGTGCCGGACGAACTATTGCTTCTGCATCTGGCCGAACATAATCTCAAACACAATTTCCGCAAGATGGTTAAATTGCTTGACGTGGCGATGGTATTGAAGAAATGCAGTATGGATTGGGATAGGGTGGAACGATATGCGCGTCAATTCAATCTCATCAAGCCGTTGCTATATACGTTGATTTTTACGGAAGACGCGTTTCCGGGCGCAGTGCCAGCGGGAATTATCCGGCGTTTTGATTGCGGGCCGCGGACGCATTTGGAATTACGGTTTGAAAGGATGATAAAAAGCGGCGTGCGTAAGACGGGGATGAATTGGCTGGTGTATCAGAGCATGTGCGGGGGCGGTTATGGACGTCTGAAAACGGCCGTTCGCCTTGCCGCGTCGCTGTTCTGCCGCAAAGGCGGATTGGGCCGCTTGGCCGGGGCCGTGGATATATTTCCTATGAGGGTTCTTTCCTGAGCAAATAAAACATAAACCAGACAGGTATGCAGAGAAGCAATAGTAACAGCGTTAGAATTGCTATTGCCATCCAATTAGGCATTTTGCCGATAAAGTCAAATTTCGCAAAAAGCGTAGAACTTATTGCCATCCATGCGGCGAAAATACTTGAATACCCAAACCGCGGATGATATAATTCATTAGATTCATTATGACAGACATTAACATTGAAAAATACATACGTCATTTACAAGATGAACTAAACCATCATTCCTATCGTTATTACGTCCTTGACGACCCGGAGGTTTCCGACGCGCAATACGATAAGCTGATGAATGAGCTTCTTGGTTTGGAATCCGCGCATCCGGAACTCGTTACGCCTGACTCCCCTACTCAGCGCGTCGGCGCAAAGCCGTTGGAAAAGTTCGTTACCATCGCGCATACAGTTCCTATGCTCTCCCTGGAAAACGCATATACCGAATCCGATATGAAGGAATGGGAACAGCGTATCTTTGATATCCTTGGACAGGGGAAAGACGTGGATTATGCGGTTGAACCCAAGATAGACGGTACCGCCGTGGAACTCGTCTATGAGGGCGGCCTCCTGTCAAAGGCCTCTACCCGCGGCGACGGTATTAACGGCGAGGACATCACGGAAAACATCAAAACCATAAAATCAGTGCCCCTGCGCTTAATAGCCTCGGGTAACCCCGTACCGCCCTATCTTGAAGTCCGCGGCGAGGTATATATTGACAAGGCGGATTTCAGGAAACTTAACGAACAACAGGAGGACAGGGGCGAAAAATTCTTTGCCAATCCCCGCAACGCGGCCGCGGGTTCTTTGCGACAGCTTGACCCGAAAATTACCGCGTTAAGGCCGCTGAAGATTTATGTTCACAGCATTGGCGGTTCGAAAGGAATTGAATTCACCTCGCATATAGGATTTATGGAATACCTGAATTCCCTCGGCCTGCGCAGTACCAAAGGTATCGTAAAACTCTGTAAAGGCATCAAAGAGGTTCAGGAATATTATAACAAGACGATGGAAAACCGCGACATAATGCCGTTTGAAATAGACGGCATAGTCATCAAGGTTGACGATATCGCTCTATATGAAAAATTGGGCAAACGTTCCCGTTCTCCGCGCTGGGCTACGGCTTATAAATTTCCGCCCCGTGAGGAAACGACGAAACTCCTTGAGATAAAAATCCAGGTTGGCCGCACCGGCGCCCTGACACCCGTGGCCGTGCTTGAACCTGTTTATATAGGCGGCGTAACGGTTTCCAATGCCACCCTGCATAATCAGGAAGAAATAGAGCGCAAAGACGTCCGCATAGGCGATTATGTGGTGGTAACGCGCGCCGGGGATGTGATTCCCGAAATCATAAAACCCATAGAATCCAAAAGGACCGGCGAGGAAAAAAAATTCAAGATGCCCGAAACCTGTCCGGTCTGCAAATCAAAAGTTGTCCTGCCGGTGGATGAGGTTATACCGAGGTGTCCGAACTCCACCTGCCCTGCCCAGGTCAAAGGCAGTATCAGCCATTTCGTCTCACGCAGTGCCATGAACATGGAAGGCCTGGGCGAAAAACTCATTGAACAGCTTGTGGATAAAGGCGTAATCAGCAATTCCGCGGACTTATTTTTTTTGAAAAAAGAGACGCTTGCCGGCCTTGAGCGCATGGCGGAAAAATCCGCGCAGAACGCGCTTGACGCGATTAGTAAATCCAAAAACACAACCCTGTCGCGGCTGATTTTCGCGCTTGGGATAAGGCACGTCGGCGAGGCGCTGGCGAAGACGCTTGCGGAAAAATTCGGCGCCCTGGAAAACCTTATCAACGCGTCTTATGAGGATTTGCAGGCCATTGAAGACGTAGGTCCGAAAGTGGCGTCAAGCATAAGGTGTTTTTTTGATAATCGGCAGAATATGGAGCTAATCAGCCGTTTGAAACAAGGCGGTGTGGTATATGAAACAGCCGCGAAGAAAACCGGCGGCAAATTTGCCGGGCTGATATTCGTATTCACGGGCGAATTGGAAAGCATGACGCGGCCCAAGGCCCAGGCTTTGGTGGAAGAACTCGGCGGCAGTTCCGCGTCATCAGTTTCCAAAAAAGTTTCCTTTGTCGTAGCCGGAGCCGATGCGGGTTCAAAACTTGATAAGGCCAAACAGCTCGGCATACCGGTCCTGACCGAGGAAGAATTTGTGGAGAAATGCGGATAAATTTAAAATTTCAGATTCAAGAATTAAGGTTTTTGTTGAAAGTCTGGTACTTATGCGCAAAAAAAACATAATTTATTTTTTCCTGAGCTTATTAATGTTTTCCGGCCTGCGGGCCGATGAACCGGTTGAGCCGAAATCCGCGTTGAACGATTCCCAGCCGCACGTCTTGAGCGAGATACTCCAGGCCATAACGGATCCTGTCATGTGCATCGCAAGAACCGATGCGGACAATGACGGCTCGGATGACATTGTCTTGGTAACATTGAATAACAAAATACTAGCATTGCTTGCGCAGGAATCCCTTGATTTCGACGGCAATAAAACAATTTCCTTTATCGTAAAGCCGGTGACTCCGCCAGTTATTCCGAAGCCGCCGGAGAAAACTGATCCGGAATTAACCCCGCCGAATAGAGAGCCCATGCTGGTCACGGCTGTTATTGCGGACATTAACAACGATGAATATGACGATATAATTCTCGCGTACGCCGGCACGGAGTCATCTCCCGTAAGAATTCTCTGCGGAAACAGCAACGGCGAATATTCCGACGAATCCGAAGGCATTTTGCCGCACCTTGACATTGCCGCGCCGGCATTATTGAAAACTGCGGATGTAGATTCAGACGGCAATATGGATATCATTATTACTTCTTTTGGAAGGGCCAAGGTTGACCGGTTCGGGGTGCGCGCGACAAGCCAGAAAAAGATTTACGTGCTTATTAATGACGGCACTGTTTTCGCGGATAAGACAGCGGAACTTTTCGGCGAAGATTTCTGCAATAAAATGGTTATTGATATTCAGGCCGGCGATTTTAACTCGGATAATATAAATGATGTTGTGATTTTAAGCCCTGAGGAAAGCATGCTGTATACGTCAAAAGAAGGGGAATTTACGGGATGTAAACTTGAGACAACGGTTAAGCCACATCCGAGGGTGAATCAGGAGATGTCCATGGACATTAACAATGACGGCAAAGAAGAACCTATAAAAATCCAGGGTGGAAAGGCGGTTGTAATAACCGAAGAAAATGCCGATACTCCGGAACCCGGCTACGGGGACTAAGCGGGTACAGCTGGAATTTATTCGTTTTCAAGCAGCATCCCGCATAAGGAAGCTTGAAAAAACTTGAGAATGCATACACTTGAAGCAGGGTTGTCACGATGCGAAGTCAAGGATAGGCCGAAAACTTTTTGTTTCTATTTTATAATCGGCGACACTGTTTAAAACATAATTATTTGAGCAAAACGCTATTCCTATGCCGGCAAACCGGACTATACAAATGTCATATTCGCTGTCACCTACCGAGATAATGTTTCCCAGCGGTATATTGTGTTTTTCCGAAAGCCGCATCATTACATTGCTTTTGCAAAAGTTGTGGTTGCATTTGCTTTGTTCGGTGCGGATGAAAAAGTTCGGCACCTTGACTTCGCCTGTTGCGATGCTATTGCTGAATTCCAGTTCATTTGCTATGGCAAAATCAGCTCCGGTTTTATTTTTGACATATTGCGCGATGACATCGTAGCTGTCGCTTAATATACCGATGATGTAGCCGCGTTTTTTAAGTTCCGCGATCACTTCAACCGTATCCGGGACAACTGGGATTTTTTCCGCAACGGCAAGCAATTGTGCTATGTTCAACCCCTTAAGATGTTGGGCGATTAGTTTTGTCAGCATGAAAGATTCTGAATTTGTGGCCAGGACTTTCAGTAGTTCTTTTTCAAAATTGAATTCTTTTGCAGCCTCGTAAATAAAACGTCCCTGCAATATGGTATTATCCATATCAAAGATAATCATTTTTCTTAGAGGCGCGAGACTTTCCTTGATGGCCATCTCCATCTGGTCGCGAATAATATTGATTGTTTCAAGCGAATCCAAAGAAAATTCGCAGTGTTTTTGGGCGCGTTTCAATATTGCTCGTGAGACTTCCAGCGACATCCTGCCCAGTTCCCGCCACTGTTTCATTTTATTGGTGATTTTGCCTATATTAACTTCTTTAATCCTGGCGTTAAGTTTTATCATGTCCAGAAGTATTCCTATATCAACGCCGTAATCGTTTTCGAAATCTATTTTTCGCAGGAATTCTTTTTTGCCGGCGATGATGCCGCTGAGAGGCTGGCTGAATTTTAGCGCCTCCGGCATCATCAGGCTGAGCAGGGGTTTTGCAACAAGCTCCGTTACGCGGCCCGCTTCGCGCTGGAATGTGGACTTGGTAAAATCAGCTTCATCGTTAACTATAGGGGCTGTCATGCGTTCAATGACATTCGGAATGTAGTTTTCAATATCACCGTCCAGATAAACAATGATATCATTATGCGCGACCAAAAAACCGTCGCGCATGGACGCGCCTTTGCCTATTTTTGTTGAAGTGATGACGCTGGCGCCGGCTTCCTTGGCGGTTTCAACGGTACGATCGATGGATTTGTCGTCAATCACTATGATTTCGTCTACATTTGGGGAGTTTTTGGCAATGGATACAACATGTCCGATGGTCTTTTCCTCGTTAAGAACGGGTATTATTACGGAAATCATAAGCGCACCTTTCTGTGAATTTGCAGTTTTGTCTTTAGATAAGGCCTTTTATTGCAAAATGCGTTATAGTCCAAAGTACGATCCCTGAAATTGTAAAAATCACATCGTACATGACAATGGCTTGTTGATTGGACGGAGACTCTTCGTTTGACTGCGGTTTGTCAATGTAACGCGCTATGACGGTTGCAATTAAGATTATTCCGTAAAAGACATCCGCTATGCCGGGGAAGGCGAGATTATGCGTCGCAATAACTATTGCTGATATAATAAGAAGGCATGGACCGCCGAAAACCCAGAATAGCCTGACAAAACAACCGCTCAAGGGAGCAGGTTCCTGCATGGAAGTGTTCATGGTAATCTCCTGTTAAAAGTGATCGCGAACTATCCTAAAAATAGAGGTATTTTCAGATAGTCCGTGAAATCAAGAATCTTGTAAGATTATGAATAGGGTGTTAACAGAAGAATGCCGGGTCGCGCGGAATTGGAGGCCAACAAGGCTTGAATATTTCTTTCCATGTTAGAGAAATTTTTGCTACCATAATGAAAATTATTATAACACACTTGCCGTAAATGTCAAGAAAAACAAATCGTTAAATGTAAGGCCTCAGTCGAGATGGGTTTTTGCTGGTTTTTCGATAACGCTGAACACGAACGACACACCCCTGGATCCCCTCTTTTTAGAGGGGACATATACGAATTTCCCCTCTATTAAGAGCCCGCCTTCGCGCACCTGCGTGCCAAAGCACTTCGGTGCGTAGGCACGAAGCCCGCTTCGGCGGGCGTAGGAAGGGGGTTAGGGGTGTGTTAA
>JACRIJ010000105.1 GCA_016220095.1 Planctomycetota bacterium
GCTTAGAATTTTTATAAGAGGAAAGACGTTAAGTGGTCAGGTACTCCCTTCTTCGCTAAAGCTACGGACAGCGCGGCTTTAAGTGTACTTTGGCGTTTGTACTTTGTAGTTTGACGGCGGGACGGCTGATTAGCCACGAATACACACGAATGCACACGAAGACGAAACGACGATAGTTTTTTACCACAGAACACACAGAATACACGGAAAACGACGAGTTTTACTGGTTTTTCAAACGATAAGGGGCAAGCATTAAAATTTAAGATTTAGGATTTAAGAATTAAGATTTTCATGAAACATCCTATCACCCTATCATTCTACCATTCTTTCGCATCGTCCCTCGCTACTCGCTACTTCGTATCACCTGCCATCTTTAAAATTCAATAGCCTCAGGGCATTGAAAATAACGATTATAGACGCTCCCATATCCGCAAATACGGCCATCCATAAAGTTGCCACGCCGGATACCGCCAGCACGGCAAATATCGCCTTGGTTCCTATGGCAAATGCCACATTCTGCTTTATATTGTTCAACGTTCTTTTGCTTAGTCTCAACAAGAAAGGTATCCTGGTCAAATCATCGGACAGGAGCGCTATATTGGCGGCTTCAAGCGCTGTATCGGAACCTGAAGCGCCCATAGTTATCCCGACATTCGCTGAAGCGAGGGAAGGCGCGTCATTTATCCCGTCCCCTATCATAGCGGTCGGGCCGCTGTTTTCGGAAAATTTCTTTATCAGTTCAACCTTCTGTTGAGGCAGGAGTTCGGCATGGAACTCGTCTATTTTCAATACGTCAGCTATTTTTTTTGCGCTCGCGCAGTTGTCTCCGGTAAGCATTACGGTCTTATATCTGCCTATTCCGGATATCTCCATCAGACTTTTTACGGCCTCAGGCCTTATTTTATCCGATAGTTCAATCAAGCCCAGCACTTTTCCAGCGTTTCCCACCAACACAACCGTATTTGCCAATCCGGTCCTGCTGACAATCATTTCATGCACTGTTTTATCGCATATCCCAAGCTCTTCGCAGAAATTATGGTTGCCTGCGTAATAAAGTTCGTTGCCTATGATTCCCTTGACTCCCCTGCCCGGAATTATATGGAATTCAGCCGTATCATACGGCTTAATGCAGGCATCTTTCATTTTCTGAATAATAGGTTCCGCAATGGCGTGTTCGGATTTTATTTCCAGCGAACCTGCGATGCGCAGGAGCTCTTCTTCGGCAATGCCGAACGTCCTGATGCCCTGAACGGATAATTTTCCTCTCGTCAAGGTGCCGGTCTTATCAAAAGCAATGACCTTCACGGCGCTCAATTGCTCAAGGTATTGGCCGCCTTTTATGATTATTCCATTCTTAGCCGCGCAGGTTAAGGCGGAAATTATCGATACCGGCGTGGAGATAACAAGCGCGCATGGGCACGCGATTACGAGCAGTACCAGTGCTTTATAGAACCACGGAGAAAACGGCTGTTGGAACAATAGTACGGGAATTAACGTTATAAGCAATGCCGCAAGCAATACCATCGGCGTATAATACCTGGCAAATTTCTGTATGAAAATTTCCGACGGCGCTTTCTGGGCCTGGGCTTTTTCTATTAGTTCAATGATCCTGGAAATCGTCGTGTCTTCAGGCTTGCAGGAAGCAGAGATTATTATAGAACCGCCCAGATTAATGGTGCCGGCGTAAACGACACTGCCTTTTGTTTTTTCAATCGGCAGGGATTCCCCTGTAATGGACGCTTGATTCACGTCGGTTATGCCTTCAGCGACTATTCCGTCTATGGGTATTTTTTCGCCCGGTTTGACTATCAGAGCGTCATTTATTTTAATGTCAGCGACCGCGATAATGGCTTCTTTGCCGTCTCTTAACAATACGGCCGAGTCAGGCGATAATTTCAAAAGGGAATGGATAGTCCTGTTCGCCCTTTCAATTGCCGCGGATTCAAAGAATTGCGCGAGCGTAAACAGGAAAATTACCGTAGCCGCTTCAAAATAATCTCCGATGAAAAACGCGCCGATTACCGCCGTGGTCATGAGAAAGTTTATGTCAAACGAAAGCATTTTCACTGCAACAATGCCCTTATATGCGATATGTATTCCCCCAAGGCATACGGAAAGGAGCAGGAATGGCATTATTATCTCATTTGACGGGTCCTTATAATGAAGCAGTATCGCGGCAAGCAATAGAATGCCTGAAATGGCCGAGTGCAGGAAATAATGATGCCTGTCAATAAAAGAGAGTTTTTGTGAGAGTCCTGAGGGCATGGATACCGGGAATCCGTTTTTGACGAGCGCGTTTACGATTGCAATTTCATCCGTAGAATGCCTGACAGTTACTTTGCGCTGAAGGATGTTAAATTGGAATTCCCTGACGCCTTTTATGCCGTCCAGTATTTTTTGAATGACCCGGGCTTCATCATTGCAATCCATATTCTTAATATAGAATGTGGACGTTTTGAGCGGGTGGATTTCCGCACAGCATGCGTCTTTACAGGCATTTTCAGGCATAAGAATTCTTTCATCTCAGTGTGTGCTTAATTTTTTTAGAAAGCAGGTCTTGGATGCGGGGCCGGTTGAGCCGGGAGACTGGATAATATTGACTGCGGATTGCGGGGCGGGCCCGTTGCCCTGGCCGTTGGGTGTGCCGGTAAAGACCTTTACCTGCAGGTGGAACGTCAGGATATCGCTCCACGCACTGACATTATTGGCGCCGTCATAAGACCTTACGCGCCAGTAGTAAATACCGTCGTCAAGACCGCTGACCTGTACCGAAGACTCGGTAATACCTGTCGTTGTGTAAGCTATATTTGACGCAAAAGTGTTGTCTGTTGAAACCTGGATTTCATAAGCGATTCCTGATGAATCCATCACATCGCTCCAATCAAGCATTACATTCGGGGAGATGCTGATAATTTCGCCTTCCGCAGGCGTGAAAAGCTGTACTGCGAGAGGCGGCGTCGTATCGTAAACTATCGGCGGCGGTTCCGAATCGTCGTCATCATCGCCTCCGGGCGGCGTATCAGGCAGGTTGATGCTGAAGGACGTTTCAGCGGAATATTCGCCCCAGGCGCTCGGCCATTCGGCATTCTGGTCTCTGTAAGCTACATGCCAGAAATAGGTAATGCCATCCTGCAAAGTATTGGCCGGAATAGTTATGCTTGTCAGGTCATCGGTTGATTCCACGTCGTAAATCGGCGTAGAATATGAAATATCAGCCGGCAACCTTACCTGCCAATGGCTTGCCTTGTGTTGGTCTTTGGTATTAGGGTCGCTGAAAAGCGTAGATTGCAGTGTCGGAGAAATGGTCGCAACAGTGCTTGTATCAAAAGGCAGGCTATTTGCCGGCGTATTAGGCGGAAGGTTATAACCGATGCTGATTTCGCTTACCGTAGGATCGGCGCTCTGGCCCGAACCGCTGAAGGTAAGTTTATATTGAATGAACCTGCCCTTATCGGTTCCATAGTTATTGATATCGTTCGGGTCTTCTCCCGGCGCGGCTATATTAATCCAACCGAAAAGCGCATTGGAGGTTAAGAGGTTTTTGTCATTGCTGGCCCTCATATCCATAGTCAACAGGCCTCCAAGCGAATCCCATGAAACCGAGTCTATTTCCGAATTGGTTTTCGCAGTATCAAATACCTGCGACGTAAACACGCCTGACGTGTTATAAGGCCTTACGATATCAACGGACAGGCTGGTGGTCGGCTCGTTTGAAACAAACTTCCTGAACTTAAAATTATCAAAATATGACGAAAACGTAATGCTGTTCGGGTTGTAATTCTGCAGTGCCAGATATATGGGGCTGTTTGGAGAGGCTATGCCGGTCGCGTTCGTAATGGCCGTTCCGATGTTGTCATAGACGTAAACGGCGTAATCGTTCGCGGTACGGTTGATGACAAATCTATACCACGTAGAGTCCGCAGGGGCGCCGGTCAGGGCATTGACGCCTGTTGTGCGATACCTGAAATTATCCTGGCCTGCGCCGAGCAACATCGTAGAATCACCGTTAATGGAATCCTGGGATTTTAAGCCCGCGCAGAATTCCTCGCTGACATTTCCATTGGCCCAGAACTCAATGGAAAAATAATTAGTAACGCCATAAGGTATCAGGGCGAATATTCCGGCTGAAGAAGGCCCTGAAGCGAGGGATTGCAGATGCAATGATTGCGACCCGTATCTGACGGTAGAATTGCTGAGAAGCGTTGAGGTATTAGAATCTGTCATAAGGCTAAAGCCGGCAGGCGCAGTATTCAAAGTACCGGCTTCAAAATCGTCATAATACAGAAATACGTATTTGTGTTCTTCCGGAGGCGGGCCAACAGTAGAAATGCCGTAATAAAGATAATAATTGCTGTCTGATGACGACGCGGAAATCTGCACCGGCGACTTAAACCATATCTTGGTCGCTGAAGTGTTCCACGTTGATGCGAAATCATCCTCGGCAATCCTGTTTAATTCAAGGAAATTAGCGCCGCTCTGGTAAATCACCCTTACGTCATCGCCGTTTGAAAGCGCCTGGTTGGCCGTTACAAGCGATGCGTGGTCAAAAGTCAAGGCTATGGAGTAATTTGCCGGCAGTACGGCTGTATAAGCGTTTTGGACGAATATCTGCTGTCTGAATGACCATAGAATAGGGGTAAGCCTGTCAATCTCACTACCGAATTCGGTGGTTACGCCTGGTGGCAGATATTTCCGCACGCGTACATCGTCTATAAAGACATTGACATAACCCGTGCCGGTATTTGTTGTCGTGGAAACATTCAGAAGGTTTGTATTATCGTTAATGTTGAGATTGATGCTGTTCGCAATGAGCGTATTATCGCGGTAGAGTTTAAATGTGCCGGCTGTCCTGTCTATGACAAATGACATTTTGTACCACGTATCGCTGGCATAAGGGGCGCCGGTATCAACCCAGCCGAGAGTGCCGAGGTATCCGAAACTGTATATAACCGGATTTCCAAATTGATACGCTTCTATGACATCGCTGTTGTTCCGCAGATTGAAAGACAGAAGTTCCGTACTATCCCATGTATATTCAATCTTAACGCTGTTTTCAACTATATAACTTGAATCAAGCAATGCGGGCAGGCTTATCTGCCCGGAGGCCTGGCTTAAATCATCAGGGTCGTATAGATTTAATGACTGGAAGCCGCTTTGCGACCGGCTTGTTTCAAGGGCCGCGTCTGCCGTGCCTGAAGTTGCGAGCGACCATGCCGCGCCAAGGGCCGCTGTATCGGCATACGATTCAAAATCTTCATAATAGAAAAATACGTTTGACGGGCTGTACGAAGGCGTTGTAGCAAAGGCATTTCCGTAGTACATGTAATAATTGCAGTCATAATTGCCCTGGGTTATTGTCATGCTCGCAGGGGTCCTGAACCATATCTTGTTCTTCCGCCCATCCGCCATGGAAACAATATATCCGGAAGACAGTGCGGCCTTGTTTGTCAGCGTGCAATTATTGCCGAGGCTTGATGAATCATAGGCCATCACACCGGCGATTTCGTCAAAATGCCACAGCCCTGCCGTATCCGCATCGGCTATGAAAGGCAATTGCGGAGGCGTAAAATTAGAGGTGTATTCCCTGATCTTTGAGAGGCGGACCTCGTCAATCTTGCCCTGGAAATATTCCGTGCCGGCGGTTGACGAGCCTATGACAAAACTGCCCGTATTGGTTGAAAGATTGGCCGGCACCGCACCCGAAAGAGTACTGTTGCTTAATTGCCCGTTCACGTAGATATCAAGGGTGCCGGAACTGCCCTCGTATATTGCCGCGACATGATACCACTGATTGGTTGCGAATACCGTCAGGGATTCCCTGTAAACGGCCTCATTGTTTATGTAAATCCTCAGGCGGTTTGAAGACGGGTCAAGGCAGAACATTATCTGCCTCTTGTCCGCATGCGCCGCGATTACCCTCGTGGCGCCGCTGATAGCCGACGGAAATATCCAAGCCTCAATCGTAAATGATGTCGTGAGGTCAAGGGAGGAACTGTTAACGGCAGTTGCGTAATCGTCTGTGCCGTCCAGCCATAATGCCTGCGAAGGGTCTATAACCCTGTCCAATTCCGACCACGTGCCGGAGGCATTGCGCAGAATCCTAAGGTCATCGCCGTCCGATTGCAGTTTATTCTGGGAGGCAAGCTCATAAAAAGGCACGTCTATTGAGACAGTGTAACTGTCGGGGATAGGCTGGGTAGTTGAATTATTATGAACGGATATCTGTTTTCTGTAACGATAATACGTATCCCACCACTCAGGAGACGAAACCGGATTCCACCAATCCGCGCGCGGCGCCAGAGACAGGGACGCTGACAGGCCGGTGCCCGTGCATTCAACGTTTGCAGGGTTTCCGAAACTACTGCCCGAGGCCGTAAATTCGGTATCGCGCGTTTCCAGCCATGTTTCAGCCGAAATCAGCGGCGCTATCAGCAATAAAGCACAGGCGATTGCCAGGCATCTTCTCATACTGTCAGGTCCTTTCCCGTGAGCATACGGTACGCGTCAAGGTATTTTTGCGCGGTTTTTTGTACGATGTCGTTCGGCAGTTTCGGCGCGGGCGGTTTCTTATCCCACTTCACCGATTCAAGGTAATCGCGGACGAATTGCTTGTCAAAAGAAGCCTGGGATTTTCCCGGCTTATAACTGCTTGACAGCCAGAACCTGGACGAATCAGGGGTCAGGACTTCATCCGCAAGGATTATGTCGTTATCAAACCAGCCGAATTCAAACTTCGTGTCACTTATAATTATACCCTTAGAAAGGGCCTTTTGGCAAGCGGTTGTGTAAAGTTGAATGGAAATATCGCGGAGTTTTTCAGAGATGCTTTTGCTGACAATCTCGGTCATTTTTTCAAAAGATATGTTTTCATCATGCCCTGTTACGGCCTTGGTTGACGGCGTGAATATGGGGTCAGGCAGTTTATCGCTTTCTTTTAAGCCGGGTTTGAGGCTGATTCCGCAGACCGTGCCGGCCTCCTTGTATTCTTTCCATGCCGAACCCGCAAGGTATCCGCGCACAACGCATTCTATGGGGAACATCTTCACCTTATGCGTAAGCATGGACCTGCCGGCGAGGATACTGCCGTATTCCTGTATGTTTTTGGGCATGTCATTGATTTCGGCGGTGATCAAATGGTTTCTGCAGACATCGGTCAGCTGGCTGAACCAGTATAGGGACAATTGATTTAATACTTTTCCTTTATAAGGAATCCCGTTGGGAAGCACGGAATCAAAGGCCGATATCCGGTCGCTGGTAACTATCAGGAGCCGGTCGCCGAGGTCATAGATATCGCGCACCTTGCCTTTGGAAAAAGGCTGTATCCCATGAAGTTCGGGATTTATCAGACACTCGGTATTTAGCATAATTTAATTCCTCTATAAATATATAACGGAGAAGGCAACGTCCGTGATCCGTTTCCCGTTTCCCGTGGTCCGGTTAAACGATGTCCGAGGTCCGGGAACCGGGAACCGATGTCCGAGAGCCGAGAGCCGGCGTCCGGGACCCGACGCCCGGATCTCGGCACCCGGTACTCGGACAACGTCCTTCATTATTCATTTTGCATTCTTCATTTTCGTATTAGTCCGGAGACGCGCCGAGTTCGGCGAGTTTTGCGACAGCCTCGGCCTTATGCGGTGAATCCGGATATTTCTGAAGGTGTTTTTTGAAAATCCTGATTTTCTGGCTGTCCGAAGTAGTCGGATAGAGTTGTATGAAATCCACTGCGTCAAGCCAGGACTTTTCGCATTCCGCGAGTTTGAGATCAGCTATTTTTTTTTCGCATTCCTGTATTTTTGCCAGCGCATCGGCGTATTTTGAAGAATCCGCTTTGACGTTCTTTAACCGGTTAATGGCAGTATCATAATTGCCGGCCTTCATATCAGTCAAGGCCTCTTCATAATCATCTTTTTCACCGACCTGTTTTACACTGCTCCTGCCCGAACCTGAAGAGGCGCCGATAATTATGCCTACTACGACAATAATGGCAATTCCTACTATAACCGGAATTATGTAAGGATTGGATGACGGCTGTTTGGGGCGGAAAGGCACCCTCTCCCCGTTCTCATCCGTTTCCTGGGGCCTTCTTCTTGCGGCAGTGCCGGCAGTCCTTGCAGGCGGCCTGTTTCCCCCTGCGGGACGCGGCGGCGCTCCTGCGGCTGTGCGCGGTACTGTCGGTTTAGGGGCGCTTGCGGCGGGACGGACCGCCGGTTTTGGGGCCTGCGTTGTCTGGGGCGCTGTTTCAGTAAAGATTATGCGCGTCGCCCCGATGCCTATATCGTCGCCGCTTTTAAGCAATGCCTGATTAACGAATTTACCGTTCAGTTTCGTGCCGTTTTTGCTTTCAAGGTCAATCAATTTATAACCCTGCTGTGTTTTTTCTATCCTGCAATGGTTGCGGGAGCCGTTAGGTTCGGCAAGCTGTATCGTATTATCAGGGGTCCTGCCGAAGGAAATCGGAAATTGGTCCAGTTCAAATTCCGTCTGCGACTGGCCTACGATAATAGTTAGTTTAATCATAAATTCAGCTCCAAAATGGTCCTCTCAAGTTTCTTCATATCCGCCGGCGTATTCAGGTTCAGCGAAAACTTTATATCCACCCCTGCCCATTGGCCGGTTCTGATGTCAATCTGCCTGGTTTTTACCTCAGGGTAAAAATTAATAATCTTGTGGTCGCCGCGGTCAATGCGGTTTTTTATTTCATTTATGCAATTTTTCGAATAAAAGCCGTAAAGCGGTTCAATGCCGTTCGCAGTAACAGGCACTATTACGTCGTAACCTGCGCTGATTTCGTTCCGCATGGCGGCTATGAATCCGATATCTATCAGGGGCATATCGCAGGCTATAACGAATATATGAGTGCCTTTAAGTTCCTGCAGGGCGGAATAAATTCCTACAAGCGGGCTTGAGCCGGGCAGATTGTCTTCTATAAGCCTGTAACCAAGGGCGTGGTATTCGTCCGTGCCCGTTTTTACCGATAAGGCAACCTCGTCAAAGATAACTTTTAACGAGTCGTATATGATACTGACAACGGGCCTGTCGTTTATCTTTATAAGAGCCTTGTCGCGGCCCATGCGGGAGCTTTTGCCGCCGCAGAGTATAACTGCATTCATAATATGAATAAACTAAATCAAATTTAAAACAGTCTAATCGTATATCTGCGCACAGACGCAATCAAAACGACTGCGATTTTTGCCACTAAGTTCCGCAGGAAAGACGCGTCCAACGGCACCGAATCCGCGAATGCATGCGAAAACGTCTTAGGGGTTAATTTGCGAATCGGTAATCGTTCCTTCTTCGTGTCTTAGCGCCTTCGTGGCTATAAAATTGGATTATCGTTTATGTTTTTTTCCTGCCTGATTTCCTTATGACTATCTCAAGCACTTCGGGGTTTTCCACGCCGCGCAGAGCGGAAGCCATGCCGTTTATTCCGCCGGCTATGAAATCCTGCACAAAATCTTTTACGCCTACGCGTTTCCCGTCCGCGCGAAGGGTAAGAAAATCGTGCGATTCTACGGCCTTGCGTTCATTCAGGAATTTCTTTTCAAGCAGGCCGGCCACGCCTTCCGCGTCATTAAGCCCGTAAACGGGCGCCTTGCGGTCTATTTTATAATCGCTGACAAAGGCAATGAGTTCGTCGTCGGAACAAAGTAATTCGGTGCTGTTTTCTTTTCGGGAGACTTCAATTTTCTGTTTGTTTTCCCGCTTAAAACCCTCGGTTATGACAATATCAACGTCATAGAAAAAAGTATTGACAGTCTCGTCAAGAGACAGCGGTTGAGGCAGGTTTTTAACAAGCGCGCATTTTTTATCTGAAACGATCATTGTGGAAGCCGAACCCGCGTGAAAAAGCCGGTAGGAATCCTTGCCTTCGTGGTCCATTTCAAAGCCATGGGTATCGTGTTTAATGACGCCGACGTTGTATCCGCGGGCTTTCAATACTCCGATGAGCTTCTCAAGAAAAGTCGTTTTGCCGGAATTTGATTTGCCGACGACGCTGATTACGGCTGGAAGCATTTAGAATTCCTCCTGTACATGTTTTTGCGTAAAACGCAGGTTGAAAAATATCATAAGATTTGCTTAAATTATACTTAGAAAAAGCGGTTAAGTCAAGTGAAAAATAGTTTTTTAAGTATGGCCTCAGTGAACGGGCAAACACGGACTCCGGACGTTTTTAACCAGGGACTTTATGAGACCTTTACGAGACTCGACGGCGGTTCGTCCAGGCCATATCTTAACCGTCGCCGGTCTCTTAAGGTACCTGTTTAAATGCGTCGTAGTCTCGTTAGAGTCTTTTTGCAGCGGCTAAACCCACCTCGACTGAGGCCTTACTAAAAACGTTTGTTCTATTTTTCGTGCTTTTTGCATATGAAAGTTTTATTGAAATAATAGCAAAAGTATTCTACGATGCCTTTTTCAATATTAAGAAAGGACTACTATAAATGAAAGATAAATGTAATCCTTCAGGCGGAATTGTTGGACGTTTTTCAGGAAAGGTGTTTCGTCCGTCATGGAAGCTCCTGCTGATTTTTCTGCTTTGCATCCAGTCCATAATCTTCGGAAATATTTTCAACCAGGGCGAATCGCTCCTGCAGAACATAGGCATTATAAAAAATAACGCCGTCGAATATTCTGTAACCGAACTGCCAACCGCCCAAAACCTGCCTGTCATGGGAATCACAATAAATGATTCGGCTTCCGCATACGATCCCGTTGCATTTACAATAAAGGCAACGGGATCCATGGATGAAACCGTTGGGATTTCATCTGTCTATCTGTATGAAGATAAAAATGAGGTCTTTGAACCCACGGACACTGTTATTGCCGGCCCTGTGTATTTTACTGAAAACAACGGCACTCTGACGTTCTCACTGCCATATTCTAAAGCGCTAACCGACATATGCAGATTTACTTTAGTAGTAAATCTTTCCGGAATATCCCCTCTCGGAAAGACATTATCGTTTGAGATTACCGGCAAGGAGAACATTGCATATACGAGCCCCTTAGGCCTGAAAAAATGCAACATCGCCGGCGATTTCCCCATTAAAAGCCCTGTACAGACATTATCCGATACTGGAACATTGCTAATTTCAGGTTCAGGGTATTCAATGAATGTTTCCATATATGGCTGGACAACGGAATCTATTTTTATAAGCTTTACTAATACTAACGTGGAGCCTATATTCATAAATTCCTTCGTTTTGCATTGCAACGGGAGCGTTGATGAGGATGACGCGGTGGAAGAAGGAAGCATATGGGCATACAATTCGGCAGATGAACCTTTATATTCCTATGGAATGAGCATAACGGAAAATGATGGGTTTGTCACATTCAATGAGCCCCTTCCAATCATACCCCCGAATACCACGGAGGATATTACAATTGTATATGAATTAAACGGTTCATATACGGATGACGAATGGACGATTTTCTTTATTGATTTGTCGGAAATCAAAGCAACCGGCGTTAATTCAGGAAAAGACGTTTACAAGCAAGGACCGAAAAAAATATATAAGAAATACTATATGTATGACCCTAATGATGATGACGATGATGACCCCTGCTTCATAGAAAAAATTCGATACAAATAACGCGACTAATAACATGGATGGACAGGATTAACCGGATACGGCGAACATATGAGAAAAATGAAGAACGTACGAAATTTCCGTGTGTTCAGCGTGTTCCGTGGTAAGAAATTGTCGTCGTTCCGTCTTAGCGGGCTCTATAGTTAAATAGCCGCAGTCCGCACGAACGGCCTGCGGCGATACTGTCCACTGGCCGCGTCGTTACTTCTACGTAACGTCCGTGGCTATTAAGTAACAAATAAACGGGCATTACGATTTAAGATATTTGATTAAGAATTAAGATTCTTATGAAAAACGCAAACACTAAAACCTTGCCTTTCACATCTTAATTCTTAATATTTTGCGCTGGAATCAGGGAGTAATACTATAATTACTCTTCCGCACCCCGCTATCCGTCCCCTGTTGCCCGCTCCTCGCTACCCGCTGCCGCGCAGATAATGGCACCATATTTGCTATATATAATAATGAAGTTTCAATACCCCCGGATTTACCTTCTCTATAAGCGAAAGCGGATGAGATTTATACTTCGCGCGCTCGTGTCTTCGCGGCTGAAGAAATCGGAATTGAAGAATTGCAAACTGACATGGAGTTAAATATGCGAAACAAAAATTTTAATGGTTCAGTCCTTATCCTTGTGCTCGGCATTCTTACGGTGCTGGTGCTTATAGCTATCACGCTCACCATCATCACCATGCTGAACAGCACTACTACGAGTTCTTATATCGACCACAAAATTGCCGCTGAGCTCGCCTGGACGGGCATACAGGATTGCATACGCGAAAAAAAACTTGACGCGCTTGAAAATCCGATTGATAAGGAATCCCTGGACAATACTCCTCTGTATGCAGGATACCGCGAGGATTTCGCGGACGCGAATTTCAACATGCTTTTTGACGAAGGAGAAAAACTTCTGCGGGACAACGACCTTGACGGTATTTATGATTTTTTCAGCCCGCTTGAAAGCAATCCTACTCCATCTTTCCGGATTCCCGGCGATGAAATACCTTCAGGCCCTTATTGCAGTTATGCCATCCTGGTCAAAGGCAATGACGACAAAAACGCCGTACTCGTCGGAATTTCCGGTTTCAATTCTGTTACGCGTTCACCTGGCAATGAATTTTATTCCTTAAAAATCCTGACATCTTCAAGCCAGATTTACATTAACGGCCCTTGCTCATCCGAAAACATCCTTGATAATAACGTCATCGGCATGCTCAATACGCTCGGCAGTCTTTTGACAAAGCAAGCCGCGCAATATACCAGGACAGGCGCTTTTAAGAACCGGAAAGACGAGCCCGTCAATCTTGACAATCTCGGATACCTCGTGGCCGCACTCAGGTGCGCCGGGCCTTTTTACACGGAAAATGACCTTAAGGACATTAAACGCGCCGAAAGCGCGCGCCGTTTTTCTTCCGGAGGCGGAAACCCGTTTGAGAATAAAATCAACGCCATCCGCGCGCTTAATAATACGGAATGCGAACTCGTCAAGGATTTCGTAACTACTTACATGTGGATTGACCATACCACGCTGAACCCGTCTTCATTCACGCGCAACTATGGAAATTCCAGCGACATCGCGGATTCCGTACCGCATGGGTTCACTGCAAGGGAAACAAACAATACAGGTTGTCCTGAGATAAACCCGTTCGCATTCGTACCGATGGACATCTACGGCAACCGGTTAGCCGATGACATCCCGCCAACGCTCTGGCATTTTGCAGGCTTCGCGGATTCCGCCTGCCGTATTCCGTACCTGAATTTTTACGGGATGTGCCCGAGCACGAGGCTTACCACAACCGAAAAGCAATACGGCGGTCATCTGACATTGCAGGCCAATCTCAACGATGCCTCTGTTGAAGAGCCGGAACCGCCGATGGACAATCCGTTGATGAATGATGATTTCATACAGCCCCGCGCCCCAATCAACATAAACACCGCCCCGCGCGAGGTGCTTTACGCCGTACTTTATCCTACCTGGCAGGATACCCCTTACACCGGACTTGTCGCCTTGCATATAGATAAATCGCTGAGAACGACAGCGAATCCCGGCCAGGGAAAATTAAGCGCCGAATTTACCCCTTCGCTTGTCGCGCAGGTAGTGGAAAAAATATTGCAATACCGCAGAGAGAAGCCGTTTACCACATGGACGCAATTCAACCGGTTTGTAGAAAAGGAATTTGTTGAACTGCTTACACCCGACCAGCGCGCCGTCATAAGGGCAAATGCAAATCCAAACAGCAATCTTACCGACTTCAATCCCGACAGAAACCTCGGCGGCGCCGTTGAAGAATTGGGATATCAGGAAGGCGACCCCCAGTCAACCGTCAACAGGTTTTCAGCTGAGATTGATAAAAACAATCTTATAACATGGTCAACGGAATTCTGTTTCCTGCCCATGGGTTATTACGAAATGGAATCCATAGGTCGCGTATGCATAGACGCCACGGATAAAAAATATAACGGCGTACCCGTCAAAAAAATCCTGTCAGAAAAAAAAGTCAACACGGTATTCTGCCTCTATGACGTGTACAAGCACAGTTCGCAGAGGGATTTTGAATACAGCTCCGTGCAGGACATTCAGGGAAATCCGTACGAATGCAAATCTTTTAACCCTGCCGAAACAGGAGCGCAGAATCATTCGCTAAATACGGTATCATTTCCGGAAAATCTGAAAAACCTCGGACCGTTTCTCAAGAAGGAAGAGACGCCCGAAAAGACGGCCAGTAATAATTTCAAAAAAGGCGCCCTATGGGACGGTTACATGGAAGTCAGTACGGGCAATATTTCAACCTCTACCGTCAATAAACGCGATTCCGTCATATTTAAGGGAGACTTTGACGATTCGTTAAACGCCAGAGGCGCGTTTACGGGCGCGGGACAGCTTCCTATGGAATTATCCGCCAAAGGCACGGCAAATGACAAGAGAAGCCTGATTGACAACGGCTGGCTTGACGCAAGCGGCCTCGGCATCTTTAAGGACTCTCTGGTATTCAGCACATTGGGAAATGACGGCTTCTTTTCAAACAGAACATTCCGGTTCCCGTACATTTACGCGGCAAACGGCAGTTTGGAGTCTTACGGCACAAAAAATATTGATGAGTATGTGCGTTTTGATACGGGAATAACCGGCGAAAAATCAGCGGGACAAACAGGCATTTTCAGGCAGTCCGGAACTTTTGAATTGTGGTTCAAGCCGTCATGGGACTCTTTTGAACAATATCAGGGAGACCTTGCTGATGAAGAAATAGCGAGAGATGCAAGGGTGTTCTTCTCTATGGGTACGGGAAAAGGTGTAGTAAGAAGAGAGGTTAAACGCATAACAACTTATCTGGATGGGAAAGCCGTATGGGAAATAATCCGCGTAGAAGAATATTCATCGCAGGTAGTTTTTTTTGCGGCGAACCAGGAATTGAACCTGTATTTTGCGGATAACATGGATTACGACAGCACGGATGAAACGGGAACGTTCAGAAAAGTAACCATTCCGCTGGACTCCCTGCCGTGGAAATGGCGCGCGGGCACCTGGCATCATCTTGCTTTTTCCTTTGACGGAACCAATCCGCTCGGGATGTATCTTGACGGCTATCCCGCGGTGAATACCTACCTGCCTTCATCGGCGCTTTACATGACGGAAGAGATGGCATCAGCTTTTATCGGGAGCAACAGGGTACTGCAGAAATCGGTAGTCAACGGCAATCCTGCAAATGCCGACGGCATTATTGATTCCGTCAGGATTTACGATATGCCGATTTATGACGCCAGGGCGGGATTCAACGCCCCTGACAGATATGATTCAAGATTTGAGGAATTCAACGAATATTATTTTCAATCCGACATAGTTGATTTTGCCGAATACCAGAAATTGCAGGGAAAACCCGTTTCAGGCGTGATAGGCACGGTATTCTGGACGGAATACATGCCCATAGAATCGCAAGGCGGGGATATCAGCATAGAATTGATTGCCGGAGGCGCTTCCTATCCTGGGACCGGCAGAAAAATGCCTGATGGCGAAGACGGCAAAGAATACAAGAACACAGACCAAAAGGAATATTATGAAGACGGTTCGTTTATTACGATAAATAAGCCGGTAACATTTACGCAAGGCATGGAGAGAAGCTCCATCAAATATAAAGTTAAATTTAAATTGCCAGCCCCTCCTGACGGACTTACTTCAGTCGTTGAAACCCCGATACTTGACGATATATATGTTACATTCATAACCGCCCCGAGAATCATAGCCCAGTGGGAGGAACCCGTTTACGCGGTCAACCAGGAACGTTATACCCTGACTGAGATATCAAACTTGCTTGACAGTCGCACCGAACTGAAAAAGGAACGTTCGCATGAAACGTCAAAAGAACCGGTAGATTTAGAAAAACCGATAATTCCTGTTCCGCCGGTTGTCGATAAACCTGAGATTATTAATCCGCCTATTCCACCGGCAAAGCCGTTACTGCCTGTAAAAAAACCGAATCCTGATGACGGGCTGATAGACCCTAAATCCCCTGTAATACCGCCGCCGGAACCTCCGGAACCGCCTGTTATACTGCCGCCAAGGCCGCCGGTTCAGCCTCCAGTCCAGCCAGACAAACCACCTCAACCGCCACAGCCTCCGCAACCACCCCAGCCGCCCGTATTACCGCCACAGCCTCCGGTACTGCCGCCGCAACCTCCGGTACAACCTCCTCAACCACCGCAACCTCCTAAGCCTCCGCATCCGCCTGGTAAACCTCCTGACCAGCCGTCGGATCCGCATTAATACGAGAAGGAGGAAGAATGAATAATGAAGAAGGAAGGACGTTGTCCGAGAGCCGGGTCCCGGGCGTCAGGTCCCGGACGCCGGTTCTCGGATCTCGGGCATCGTCTCTCGGACCTCGGACATCGGTCCCAGGTCTCGAACCCCGGTTCCCGTTTAAACGGGTCATGAATTTCGAGTCCGGAGTTGACGATAACCTACCTTCTTCCTGCTTCATCCTGCCTTCTTCGTTATGAGGAGGAAGAAGGAAAAATGAAGAATGAAGGACGGACGGAACGCAAGAATGGTAGAATGGCAGGATGATAGAATGTTTCACGAAAATCTTAATTCTTAATTCGTTATTATCCCTTCGTTACCTTTCAGTAACATCCTTCATATAACGTAACACCAAAATCCGGCCACGACCCCCCTCTTACAAAAGCCATTAAAATGCTTTCATAACACATTGGTGATATGGGAGTTATGGCTTAAAAAACGCGGCACACGATCATGTATTTGGCATTATATTTGCATACTGAATTATTGTATTAGTTATCTTTTTTTGAGGGTTATGAAAATGACAAAAACATCAACATGTCTTAAAGGCACGGTTCTCATATTAGCTTTGGGCATTTTAACCGTACTTGTACTTATAGCAGCGACATTGACTGTGATAACAATGCTTAACACTACTGCGGTCAGCAGTTATATTGACGAAAAGCAGGCATCTGTAACGGCGTGGATAGGCATCCAGGAATTCATCAGGGAGGCAAAATTCAACGCCATAGACATTCCCATTGACAAATCATTTGTGGAGAACACCCCTACTTCTACAAGTTACAGGGAGGAATATGTTGACGCGAATTATAACATGGCGTATGACAAGGGCGAAATTCTTCTCAGAGACAACGATTTAGACGGCCAATACGACACTACCACGCCGCTTGAAACAAATCCTACTCCCACAAATATGGTCAACAAGGAAGACCTTCCGTTAGGGGATGATTACGCGACGCGCATTGCTCTTGTTAAAGGTCATGATCTGGATACGTTTAATCTCGTAGGCGTAAGCGGTTATCCTGAAACCACGCATACACCGGGTTCTGAATTTTATTCCATAAAAGCCATTCCGTGCGCAAGCCAGATATACATCAACGGCCCGTGTTCAAAGAAAAACGTCCTTGACAACAACGTAATCGGCATGCTCAATACCCTTGGCGACGTCCTGCAGGACCAATATAAAAACGAAGTAAAATCCGGCAATTTGAAGAACATGAAAGACGAGCCCGTTGATTTAAAAGACTTCGGCTATCTTATAGCGGCCCTGCGCTATGCCGGTTCGTTTTATACGGAAAACGATCTTAAAGATAAAAAGCGCGCCGAGATCGCAAAGGCGGACAATCCCTTCAGCAGTCAAGTCAATAATATACGCGCCTTGAACAGCACCGAATGCGACCTCGTTAAGGATTTCATAACTACGTCCATGTGGATTGATTATACCACGCTTAATCCGTCAGCAATCACGAAGAATTACGGCACATCCAATTCCGTGGAAGAAATCACGCCGCGCGGCTTTGCGGAAAAAACCATTCCGAGCACCGGCAGTCAGGAAACAAGCCCGTTGTCCTTCATGCCCCCTTCTAAAACAATGGATGTCTTTGCCGAAGATATCCCGTCAACACTCAGGGGCTGGTCTAATTTCAGGCCTGTCTATACGGAGATACCTTACCTTAATTTCTATACATGGTGCTTCTCTACATATACATTGCGCACCGGCGGCGGAACTACAGGCGACCCGACAAGGGTGGATACAGTGGAAATCAATGAGAAACAGGATGAAACCCAGACAAGCATTGGCATGCACCTGAACCAGTCAACAAACCTTAATGACGCCGGCGTGGTTGAACCCAAAGAGCCTCAGGAAAACCCGAGTATGAATGACGAATTCATCCAGCCCCGCGCCCCTATTTCCATAAATACAGCGCCGCGCGAAGTGCTTTTTGCGGTATTGTATCCTACATGGAAAAGCAGTCCTTACAACGGCCTGGCAGGCGTTTATATTGACAAAAATGAACGCAACATCGTTAATCCCGGCAAAGGTGTTTTTACAAAACCATTTGACAAAAAGGCGGTTGCGGAAATAGTTGAAAAAATCCTTGCCTACCGCAGGGAGGAACCTTTTACGACATGGACGCAGTTCAACAGGTTCGTGGAAAGTCAGCTTTTTAATACCATTGACCCCGATCAGAGGGCTCTAATAATGGCCAACGCAAATCCGAACAGCAACCTTAATGATTTTAATCCCGACAGAAACCTCGGCGGGGCGGTTGATGGCCTGGACTATGCAACGAGCGACTCCCAGTCTAATTATAACAGGTTCGCGACCGGAATTGACAAGGATAACCTTTTAACGTGGTCAACCGAATTCTGTTTCGCTTCCATGGGCTATTACGAGGTTGAGTGCATCGGCCGCGTATGCGAAGAACTTTCTTCTTATGAAAAGGAAAATGTCAGCGTCAAGGGCGGCCCTGTCAGGAGAGTCCTTTCGGAAAAGAAGATAAATACAGTGCTCTGCGCCTATGACGTTTATAAACACAGCACCCAGAGGGATTTTGAATCTTATTCATACCAGAAGATACAGGGGTCTCTTTATAAATGCAATTCCCATATCTCCGATAACGACAAGGAATCGCGTTCTTTGAATACCATTACCTCACCGGAAAACATGGATAACATCAATCCCAACAGAGACGTGATTAATGACGCGCTCGCTGACGCGCACATACTTTCATACGAAGACGGCTATATTGCCAGTACGTCCGATACTACCGTACCCGCGCCAGGATATCAGAATGGAGCGGATTTTGACGGTTCCGTCAGCGTAAGACCGAATAATATTCCTTATAATAAAGGGATGCGCGCATCAACGCTTATATTCGCGTCTGATTTTGATTCCACAATGGACGGTTACGGCAGGCGCTCAGGCGCGGGCAAACCTAATGAAACAATTAAGGCCGAAGGCACCGCAAACGAAAAACGGAGCATTGTTGACAATGCCTATGATGATTCTGATGCGGGCGGACAGCTTGAAGGCTCTTTGACTTTCAGCACTAACCATCCTGACGGCGTTTTTGCGAATGAGACCTGCAGGTATCCGTATTTCTTTAATAACGGCGGCGAAGATACCTATGGCGACAATCTCAATTATAAGGTATATGATGAATATCTCCGTTACAAAACCGGTATCGTAGGCAGTACGCCTCCTGAATCCGGCATGGACAGCTACGGCGGCCAGAACGGCTTTTTCAGGCCCACAGGCTGTGTGGAGATGTGGTTTAAGCCGACATGGGACGTCTTTGAACAGTATGAAGGCGACCTTATGACGGATGACGTTGCTAAGGATACACGCGTATTCTTCTCGCTCGGCACAGGCCAGGGCGTAACCAAGAAATCATGGACCCAGGTATCCGGCGAAAAGAGGATTGAATATTATAACCCGACCACAGGCGAAACCCTTGTTGTTTACCGCAATTGGCCGGACCCGACATGGTTCACGCAGACCGTTGTGGACCCGAATGCAGCCGCAGGCGGCGCCCCTATTATAAAAGAAGTTGAGAATATTACACGAGAGGAAAAAACCGAGCAGTCTTCCGCCCAGGTGATTTTATTTGCCGCTAACAGGGAACTTACCCTGTTCTTCTCGGACAACCTTGAAATGAACGAAACCGATCCTACGGGCAATTTCAAAAAGGCCAATCTGCCGTTGGAATTTTCACCGTGGAAATGGCGCGCCGGTACGTGGCACCACCTCGCATTCGTGTATGACGGCGTTAAACCCGTCGGCGTATTCCTTGACGGATACGGTTCCACGAATGTTTACGAACCTTCGTCAGTACTCGCTTTGACTGAAGAATGCGCGTCCATGTTCATCGGCAATAACCGCGTGCTTTCAAAATCAGTTGTAAACGGCAACCCGGCAAACGCCGACGGCACGATTGATTCCTTCAGGGTTTATAACTACCCGTTGTCTACAGCCGGCACTCCTTTTGACGTGCCAGACAGGTATGATTCTAAATTTGAGGAATTCAAGGAATATTACTTCCAGGCCGATATGGCGGATTTCACCAAATACATACAATCTCATAATGATAAACCCTTGTCGGGCATTATTGGTTCCGTATTCTGGACCGAATATACGCCCATTGAATCCGCAGGCGGCGATGTCAGGGTTGAAGTCATTTCCGGAGACGTTGCGTATCCAGGAGAAAGTTCCGACCTTCCAGACGGACTGGATGGGCAGGAATACGCCAATGACGCCCGTAAAAAATACAATGAAGACGGTTCTTTTGTAAGCATCAATAAACCTGTTACCTTTGACCTGACCAGAAAAACAAATACCATACAGTATAAATTGAAATTCAAACTGCCCGCTCCTCCTGACGGCGTAAAATTCGTGGCTGAAACTCCCATAGTTGATGATGTTTATATGACCTTTATAACTACTCCGAGGATTATAGCCCAGTGGGAAGAACCCGTTTATACTTCCCGCGGTAACATGTACTCTCCGAAGGAAGTTATCAAAGCCTTTAACAACGAACCAAACCTGTACAGAGAACGCCAGAAAGCGGCCAACAAAGACGGCCGTTATACGCCTCCGGGCTTAAGCGATGTTGAATGGCCGGACGACACCACCGGTTCGGGAAATGGAACGGGTGATGGCACGTCATTTGAACCTAAACCCGAGGGCGATGGCACCGGCACTGATGCAGGAGAACCGACTGATACGGTACCGGGTGACGGTACTACCGGCGACGGGACAGGCGGTGACGGCACAACCGTACCCAGCGATTCGCTCCTTCCGGGTTCAGGTCTCGGAACTGACCCGGGCGATGGCGGTGGCGGCGTCGGAGGCGGCAATAATCAAGACGATGACGACGTATGGGAAGAAGAGGAAGAGGAGGAAGACCCTGTTATACCTCCGCAACCCCCAGTACCACCAGTGCCGGGGCCGGGACCGGGACCCGGGCCGGGTCCGGGACCTGGGCCAGGACAAGGTCCGGGGCCTGGTTTACCTCCGCCCTTGCCGCCCCCTGGACCTCCAGGACCTGGCGGAGGCGGACCTCAACCGCCTCAACCCCCGCAACCGCCGATACCTAATCCGCAACCGGGCGAACATGATGATTAATGCGTGTCCTTTAATAAATAAAGACCACGAGAAAATAAAAATCTCGTGGTCTTTTTGTTATAAACCGGGAAACAAATTGGGCTTTTGCTTAGTGTATATAAATCAGATAAGGAAGTATGTATTCTATTCCCAAAACTATGTGTAAATACGGAGGTTTAATGATGGGAAAAAACAATGTTCTAATCTTTTTGTTTTTGTTTTGTTCAATTATCTGGATGTCGCCCGACCATGAAATCTATGGCTGGTGCCCAAGCGGCGGAGGAATCACCTCCCCGCCTCCTCCTCCCCCTCCATCAACACCGACACCCCCGCCTGTAGCGCCGCCTATTCCTACTAAACCGCCCGGCACCCCAACGCCTGTTCCGGGTACGCCTTCTACGCCGCCGCCTCCCCCTCCTCAGGAAACCCCGCCTGTAGAATCGCCTGACGGGTCCGGCGCAACGCCCGCTGAAAGCGCCTCCGCGAAGTTTGAATCCGCTTCCAGGGTGTGGGAAAACTGGTGGCAGTTTAACCAGGATAAGTTTTACGATTTCAGCCGTTCTTATATCTTTGAAAAATTGGAAGGCGCCGAAGAAAAC
>JACRIJ010000108.1 GCA_016220095.1 Planctomycetota bacterium
CGTTACCTGAAATCGTCTTAGCGTGCTTTGCGCGCTTTGCGGTTAAACCGTAGTCGTCGTTAGACGTACGACAGCCGGAATAAACCGCAGAGGACATCAAGAGCGCCAAGTGACGCGACGAAAGTAACTATGGTTTGAGAACTTCTGTGCCTGCCTTTGCCGAAGCGGCTTCCTCCTTCGCTATAGCTTCGGAGGACAGGCCGCGCAGGCAGACAAAATACGCAGAAGTTGAAACGTAAGACTCTAAACTCTGAAATCTTAAATCTCGTAATCTTAGAATCTTTTAATCTTATAATCTTGGGATCTTGGAATCCTGGAATCGCATATGCCCTTTACAGACATCAAAGACATCATTACCGATATTAAAAAAGGCCGGATGGTCGTGCTCGTGGACGATGAAAACCGCGAAAACGAAGGCGACCTCGTCATAGCCGCGGAAAAAACCACGCCTGAGATAATCAATTTCATGACCAAATACGGCCGCGGATTGATATGCCTTACGCTCACCAACGAAAAGGCCGATTCCCTCGGGCTTCCGCTGATGTGCGAAAACAATTCAGCCCGGTTCGGCACCGCTTTTACGGTATCCGTTGACGCTAAAGAAAACACCACCACAGGCATATCCGCGCATGACCGCTCGGCAACCATTTTAACGTCCATCAAAGACAACTGCAGGCCCGAAGAGCTTGCCCGCCCGGGGCATATATTTCCCCTGCGCGCGAAAGACGGCGGCGTTCTGGTCAGGACCGGACAGACCGAAGGTTCCGTGGACCTCGCGCGGCTCGCAGGCCTCAAACCCGCCGGCGTCATCTGCGAAATAATGAAAGAAGACGGCACCATGGCCCGCCTGCCTGACCTTGTAAAATTCTGCAAAAAACACAATATCAAATTAGCCAGTATTGAAGATATCATAGAATACCGCAGACGCACGGAAAAACTCGTAGAAAAAACAGCGTCTACAAAACTGCCCACAAAATTCGGCGAATTCACCCTGCACCTGTACAAATCACATCACGACGAATACCTCCACATAGCGTTATGCAAAGGGACATTCATCCCGGGCAGTAAGAAAGACATCCATAACGAACCCGTATTGGTCAGAGTGCATTCCGAATGCCTTACCGGAGACATCTTCGGTTCAAACCGCTGTGATTGCGGTGAACAACTGCACAAGGCAATGATGCAGATATCCGCGCAAGGCCAGGGCGTCATCCTGTATATACGCCAGGAAGGCCGCGGCATAGGGCTGGAAAACAAGCTGAAGGCGTACGAACTCCAGGACAAGGGGTTTGACACCGTACAAGCCAATGAAAAATTAGGGTTTACCGCGGACCTGCGCGATTACGGCATAGGAGCCCAGATATTGTTTGACCTGGGAATAAGAAAAATACGCCTGTTGACGAACAACCCCAAAAAACTCGTCGCCCTGCACGGATACGGACTGCGGATAGTTGAACGCGTGCCTATTGAAATTCCGCCGAACGCTTGCAACAAAAAATACCTCAGCACGAAAAAGAAAAAATTAGGACATTTGATAAAGTGCAGGTAATCGACAGACTGTCGTTGCCAAGGAGATTATTATATTATGTTCATAAAAAGAATAAGCGTATCCAATTTCAAAAGCTTTGGCAACCTTGACCTGGAACTCGATAATTTCAACGTCCTTATTGGCGCCAATTCCTCCGGCAAATCCAATTTCGTTCAGATTTTCAAATTCCTTAAAGATATAGCCACTGCCGGCATAAATGACGCCATATCAATGCAAGGTGGAAGTGAATATGTCAGGAATGTCAATATCGGAGCCTCCAACAACTTATCGCTGAAAGCCACATGCTCTCCACTCACATTCTTCTTATTTCCTATGCAAAAAGAAAAAGCGTATCCGAGGCTGAAAATCATTGAAATACGTTATGAATTCGCGATAAAATTCACTAAAAGGGCATTTACAATTACAAACGATAAATTAACGCTAAAATTAAATTACCAAAAAGACCGCAAACTGGTTGACGCGGGCGAGCTGATTTTCACCATAGAAAGAGGCATGATAAAAAGTTACTTTACTATGCCCAATATTGTGGCTAATCTGAAAGCTGAATTTAGCCAATTTCCAGTTTTCTTTAAAGCAAAAACAATTCCAGCCCAAACCCTTCTATTAGAAACTCCCTTGTTATCCAGCTTCTTTCTTTTTTATAATCCTTTTAATGCAATATCAATATATGATTTAGACCCCAAACTATCCAAAAAGGCAATACCGCTGGGAACAAGGCCGCAGTTGGCCGAAGACGGAAGCAATCTGGCCGTTGTGCTTAAAAACATTCTTTCCGACAAGGCCAAGAAAAGAAAACTGGCCAACCTGTTAAAAGAACTTCTTCCTCACATAAACGATATAGATGTCACGAAATTCGCTTACAAATCCATCATGTTTAGAATCAAGGAGTTGTACGCCAAAAACCAATATTTGCCGGCATTCCTGCTTTCTGACGGCACAATAAACATAACCGCGTTAATTGTAGCCCTGTTTTTTGAGGAAGACTTATTAACTATCATAGAAGAGCCTGAAAAGAGCATACATCCTTTACTCATGTCAAAAGCAGTTGACATGCTGAAAGAAGTTTCAAATAAAAAACAAATCATAGTTACCACCCACAATCCCGGCCTGGTTAAATATGCGGGCATAGAAAACCTGCTCTTCGTATCAAGAAACAAAAAAGGATTTTCCACGGTATCCAGGCCCAGCGAAAAAGAAGACATTAAAACTTTCCTGAAAAACGATATCGGTATTGATGAGCTATACGCGCAGAACTTGCTGAGAGATTAACGATGAACGACAAGCGATTGTTTATTTGGGTTGAGGGCAATGATGATGAACGGTTTTTTGACCATATTGTCAAACCGAGGCTTTTATGCCTATATGGCCGTATAGACCTTATACCCTACGCACAAATGAAACATAAAAAAATCAAAAGCTACCTCAAAAGCATTTATGCCATGAATGCGGATTGCATTTTTACGGCTGACATCAATAGTGCGCGCTGTATTTCGGAGAAAAAGCAAACCCTTAAGGATAAATTCCAAAACATTGCCGAACGAAACATCCTTATTATCATAAAAGAAATAGAAAGCTGGTATCTCTCCGGACTATCCGATTCCGTTATGAAAAAATTCCGTTGCCCGGCCATTAAAGCAACAGACGGCATTACGAAAGAGAAATTTAACGATTTTTTCTCAAAAAGCAAATTTGATTCAAGAATAGATTTCATGACAGAAATCCTGAAGAACTTCAAAACGGAAACAGCTAAACAGAAAAATAAAAGCTTTAACTATTTCTTTGGAAAATATATCAAATGCCAATAACAATAACAGCATTTTAGGATACCATTATGTTACCGACATTTAATCTTAAAAAATTCTTCCTTATCGCCGGGCCGTGCGTGATTGAAAACGAAAACATCACTTTCAGGACCGCCGAGGCGCTCTGCAAAATCACGCAGAAACTGCGCGTGCCGCTGATATTCAAGTCATCCTATGACAAGGCAAACCGGCTCTCAGTAAAATCCTTCCGCGGCATAGGCATACAAAAAGGCCTGAAAATCCTCGCGCAGGTCAGGGAAAAATTCGGCGTGCCCGTGCTAACCGACGTGCACAGCCCCGAAGAAGCCGTTACAGCGGCGGAATTCATTGATATCCTGCAGATACCAGCCCTTTTATGCAGGCAGACCGACCTCGTTCTAACCGCGGCCAAAACAGGCAGGACGGTCAACGTAAAAAAAGGCCAGTTCATGGCCCCGTGGGATATGAAAAACATTGTGGAAAAAATAGAATCCACGGGCAATAAGAACATTATCTTGACTGAAAGAGGCACCACTTTCGGGTATAATAATCTTGTCGCGGACATGCGCTCTATTGTTGTAATGAAGGAATTCGGATATCCTGTGGTTTTTGACGCCACGCACAGCATCCAGCTTCCGGGCGGCAAAGGCGCGTCTTCAGGGGGCGAACGGAAAATGGCGCCCGTGCTCGCAAAAGCCGCGGTTGCCGCAGGCGCGGACGGGGTATTCTTTGAAGTACATCCCGCGCCGGACAAGGCGCCCTGCGACGGGAGCACGATGATTGCCCTGAAAGACCTGCCGGACATACTAAAAACCCTGCTGAAAATATATTCATTGTGATCAGTGGACAGTGGCCGGCAGTCAGTACAAAGAGGAAGCAAAACCGTTCCGCTTATCGTTCGTGTCTCAGGAAAAAAATATGGCTTTTAAGAGTTGCAAAAAATACAGGGTACTGTCTCTTGCTACTGCATCAATAATTCTGATATTCAATTCTTTGAAAATTCTTTTGCCTTTGGACTTGACAATTCTATAGTAAATATGGTATAATTTAACACAGGATACATTCATCCAAATTGCGTGTTACCTGCTTTTGCCGGCACTTGTTATCCAAAAAATTTATGGTCACATTTCCTTAAGGATGTTTTGGGAACATATGATTTTATTTCTAAAAAAAAGCCTTTCCAAAGGCGTTTTATTGGCTGTTGCCGGGCTCCTGACTTTACTTGCTTCGGGCTCAAATGTATGGGCGCTGGAACGCATCTGGGTAGGCGGTACAAGCATTGACTGGTTTAACAACGCCAACTGGAACACCTTGTCGCCTGCCGCAGGCGATACCGCAAGAATCCCGGACGTCAACGAAGCCGGAGGTTTTTTCAACCCGACTATCAACAATACGGAAACCATTGCCGGCCTTACCGTTGAGGTTGGCGGCGAACTGTCAATCACGCTTGACGCAGGCACAAACAGGGTCTTTACAATCAATGGCGCCATGTCAAACAGCGGCACGATTAATTTCTGGCC
The DNA here is from genome assembly GCA_016220095.1 of Planctomycetota bacterium. Taxonomy (GTDB): domain Bacteria; phylum Planctomycetota; class MHYJ01; order JACQXL01; family JACRIJ01; genus JACRIJ01. The sequence continues at coordinate 4,851 of JACRIJ010000108.1, forward strand.
CGACGGCGCCTCAGAACGCCTGGATTGCTCGGGAAACTGGACCAATAACGGAACCTTCAACCACGCCTCAGGCCGCGTTTATTTCACCGGCACCACGACCTTCACGGGCTCAACGTCCTTCCTGTACGCGCGCCTTACCGGTACCAGCGTTACCCTTGCGGCCAGTTCGCTCTTTGACGTGTATAACGCCACTTCCGGCGCTTTCACCATAAATACCGGCGCCACTTTCTTCAACGGTTCGGGAACTCTACAGGTCAAGACATTCACCAATAACGGCACCTATAACCGCGGCACGGGCACTCTGCGTCTCCTGAACAATATGAACATACCCACCACGGGCATCGCAGACGGTTATTACAACCTTGAAATAGGCGATGCCGGCGGCGGATATACCATAACCGTAACAGGAAACCTGCTCGTATATGGAGCGCTTATTATTAATTCAGGCAATACCCTGAACAACACAACCCTCAGCATCACCATGCAGGGTGTCACGAACGACGGCGCAGACTGGACCAATAACGGCAGTTATTCCGCGACCGGCGGCACTGTATATTTCTACAGCGGTTCCGCATCAGCCCACCAGATAAGCGGCACTACCAATTTCAGGGCCGTAACCTTCGGCAACGGCGCCGCGGCCGGCTCAGCAACGCTCACGGACGGCGCAAGCGTTGCAATCAACGGCGCCTGCACCGTAGCCGCAAGTTATACGCTAAACGGCAGTCCCGGCGCCGAGCAATATGCCACGCTTACCTTCAATCCCACAGCCACTCACACCGTCACAGGAACCTTTAACCCGCAAAACGGCACAGTGGAATGGAAACCCGTGGCCGCGATTCCCGGCAGTACCGCAAAAATGTCATATTATAACCTCACCGCGGCAACAGCCGGCACAGCAACCATAGCCGGCGCAGCGCTGAACATAAGCAACGAATTCCTGATAAATTCCGGCACTACCGTAAACAACAGCGGCAATATCCCTGTCAATGTCGGATACAAATGGACCAATAACGGCACCTTTACCCCGGGCACTTCAACCGTTACGTTCAACGCCGCGGGATGCATCATAAATTCAAACCAGACTTTTTACAACCTCACCATAGGCGACGGCGCCGGCGACAGCACCTCTATCGCAATGGGCAAAGACATCACCATTACAAATACGTTCAGCATAACGGCAAGTTGCACGTTCAACGCCGGCTCTTCCTCATCAATCACTACCAGCACCCTGTCACTCGGGGCCGGCGCGGTATTTAACGAGGCATACAGCACCTTTATATGGAACGGCGCCGCCCTGCCAAATCCTGACGCCTCAGGCACGGATTATTATAACCTAACTGTCAATGCCGCGACAACGATGTCAACCGCTATCATCGTAGGAAACGACCTGCAAATCAATGCCACAAAAAGCCTTAACACCTTAAGCAATACGCTTTATATCGGCGGTAATTTCATTAACGGCAATTCATACACCAATGCCGGCCTGACCGTATTCAACGGCACGGGCACGCAGAACATCTCCGGCGCCGGCACTGAGACCATGGCAAACCTGAAAATAGACAAAACCTCCGGCAGTGTCACCCTGAGCAAAAACCTTACCGTAGGCACGGACTTCACCGTAGCCGAAGGCACATTTGAATTAAGTTCAACTACGCTCACCTGCAACGGCACCGTAAATGTCGGTGACGGAATCGGAACCGCGGACACGGGCATGTTCAACATCATGGGAAACTGCACGTTGAAAGTCGCAACCTCCATCAGCGTCAATTCCGACGGCAAACTCCATACCTCAGGCAGTATTCCGACTATAACGAGCACTGACGAAATCACGCCTACGCGTTACGCATTTTCCGCCACAGGCACTGTTGACATAAACGCAGTCAACCTTAAATACACCGATTCCAACGGCCTTAACATTACCGTAGCAAACGGCGCATCATCCAATATAATGGCATTAAACGGCATCAATTTCTACAATACCGCGCCTGCCGCGTCCTACGCATTAAAAATCACGGTCTCTTCCGGCGTACTCAACGCCACTTTTAATTCGCATTACTACGATGCCACTGTCGCGGATAAAAATATTTATTTCTTCGCTTCGAACGGTTCCGTCATAAATATGGACGCACCCACGGGCGCCAAGTCTGGCGAAACCTATACCACGGACGATGATATCAATTACAATGTAATATGGAACATGATTTTCCAATGGCAGGGAGACGACCTGGTCAATCCTACGGATTGGCATACGGACGCCAATTGGAATATAGGCATACCACCGGGAAGCGCGGATTCCGCGACTATCCCGAACGTCGCCAATAAACCCGTCATAAGCACTGCGGACGCGTCAGTCAAAAACCTGACCATTGAATCCGGTTCTTCATTGACCATCAGCGGGACCTGGACACTGAACATCTACGGCACTTTCACGCGCACCGGAACGTATAATACCGGCAACGGCACTACGAGATTCCTCGGAACCGGCACTCAAACTATACCGCCCGGAGGTTATAATAACATACGCATCAGCTCCGCGGGCACGGCCAGCCCCATAGGCGGAACGCTCGTGGCGGCAAACCTTACCATTGACGCAGGCTCCACCTTTAACGGCGTAAATTATACACTGCAGTTGGGCGGCAACTGGCAGAACGACGGAACGTTCAATCAAGGCACAAGCACGCTGGAACTTAACGGCACTTCCGCCCAGACCCTTGCTCCCGGAAGTTTCTATAACATCACCATAGCCAATACCTCCGTATCAGGCGTCAGCTTTACAGGCGATACTGTAATTGACGGCACTTTGACAATCAATGCGGGATGCAAATTATATGCCGGCAACTTCAACCACACTGTCGGGGTCGACTGGTCAAACAGCGGAACTTTTTACCCGGAAATAAGCAGTATCACGCTGAACGGCTCAGCGGCGCAAACCATAACAAACGGCAACTTCTATCAGCTGACCATTTCAAATTCAACAGGCACCGTTTCAATCCCGGGCACAGGAACTCTAACCGTAACAAGCAATATAACCGTCAACAGCGGCGCAACTCTGGACGCTACCAATGACACCATAAACGCAGGCGGCAACTGGTCTTCCCCCGGAGCATTCACTTCAACCGGCTCTACTGTCATATTTAACGGCGCAGGCGCGCAATCCGTCAATACCGAAACATTCAATGCCCTTCAGGTCAATAAAACCGCTGAAACACTCACGGCAACCGGCAGTATCATCGCGAATACACTGACTGTAACGCAGGGAACTTTCAATACCGGCGCCGGATTATCGCATACGATAAACCAGTCAATCTCGGTAGCAGGCACTTTTACGCTTGAATCAGGGGGCGTACTCATCGTAGGAAGCACGGGCACTGCCGGAAGCATTACGGTAAACGCGACAAAAACCTTTAACATCCAGGAAGACACTATACTAAAAATGCACGGTCCGCCGGCAACCACGCCGTCAATAACCATAAACGGGACATTGAACGTTTATTACACGACAATCAAGGCCAAAATACAATCCTACGATACTGTTTCAGGCCCGTTCTACAGTTTCACAATAGGAAACACCGGCACCATATATATTGAAGGCCTTATTTTTGATTCAAGCAATACCGCCGGCATGGTAATTAACGCAACCGCAGTTATTCTGGATATTGATGAAGTTAATTTTCAGGGATTGCAAACCGGCAACGTGCAGGCATTGTATATTAACAGAACTTCAGGCACATACGGATTCAGCGCGTGCAGTTTTGATTCCACATGTACGATAAACTGCAAAACCGTAGTAGGTTCTGTAATAGTAAACTTCTACGATTACGGCGGAAGCCGTAGTGGCGCCACGTATGAAAGCCAGGCCGCGGGCACGGCAATAAACTGGATAGCAAATAAAAACTGGACAGGCGCCGTTGATAACTTATGGGGAACCGCCAACAACTGGAGCCCTAAAAACGCGCCAAGCAATACAAACGCCGTTTATATACCCACAGGCAAAGCAGTTTACCCCTCTCTCAGCCAGAACGGCAATGCCAAAATGATTACCATCCAGGACGGCGCAATCATAAACATGAATTACGGCGCCTTTACGCTGACCGTATCGGACGAATTCGTCATTGACACCGGCGGCACCCTGCTGATGGATACCTTTAATACGTCAAACCTCAGCGTAGGCGGCAGTTGGACCAATAACGGCACCCTAACGCAGACCGCCACAGGCGGCACTATTTCGCTCACCGGCGTATCAAAATTCCTCGGCAGTACGTCAACCTTCAGAAAACTCACCATAGGCAACGCCGCCGATTACCAGTTGGAAGACAACGCGTCCGTCACCATCGTCACAGGAGGCACCTTCAAGGTCGGCAATACAGCGGCCGCAACCCTGCGCGGCGGCAATAACGGCACCATCACGACAGGCACCTGGACGCATTTCGCAGGCTCAACATGGGTGCCTGGCACGTCCACAGTCGTATGGAAAGGCGGCGCTCTCCCGAACACCATAACCACATTCTATAACCTTACCATAGACAGCGCGACCGCGCAATTATCCGCGGGTATCGTAGTGCAAAACAACCTTGTCATAAACAGCGGCGCCGCGCTTAACGCGTCCACGTTTAATATAACCATACAGGGTAATTTCACCAATAACGGCACCTTCAGCTACGGCGCCGGCTCCACATTGATCTGCAACGGCACCACAATCATCTCCGGTTCCGGTGCATCTGAATTAACATTGAATAACCTGACAATAAACCTGTCAAAAACCCTTTCACTCGGCACGCTCGTCAATAACCGCCTTACTGTCGCAGGCACACTTACCAATAACGGCACGCTCTCATGCGGCTCCGATACGCTCCAGATAAACGGCACATTCGTTGGCGGCGGAAGCAGTGTGTTCAACTACGATACCGGCACTATTTACATGAACAGCACTACTGCGCAGACACTGCCTTATACCGCGTTTTATAACCTGCAAACCGCCAGCACCGCGACTTACAGGCTCGTCAACAATACCACGATTTATTACAACCTGCTAATAAGCGGAAGTTCCATTCTTGATTCCAGCCCGAACGGCGGCACCAATATTTATAACCTGGCCATTAAAAATAACTGGACTCAATCCGGCACCGGCGCATTCACGGAACGCACGTCAACCGTGACTTTTGACAGCAGTTCCGCCCAACAAATAACCATCGCTTCAGACGCGTTATTCTATAACCTTACCGTAAGCAATCCGGGCACGGGCTCGGTAACCGCAATTTCGTCTTTCAATATTACCAACAACCTGTCCGTAACCCAGGGCACTCTTAATCTCGGCACAGGACTGTCATTCAGCGAAACCGGCGCCGCGGGATCCGTGTCAATTTCGGGTGGAACGCTTGACCTTAACCAAAGCACTCTGTCCGTGACAGGTAATCTATCAACGTCCGGCACGGGCAAACTTGACATCACCGACATTGCCTGTTCCATATCCGTAACAGGCAACGTCTCCAACGCCGGCACTATTGACGCCACCGGCTCCACGATGAATATCGCCTGCGGCGGAAGCTGGAGCGATACCGGCGGATTCAATATAGGACAAACTACCGTTACAATGTCCGGAGCGGCTAAAACCATTGCCACCCCGAACAGTTCGGACTTTTACAACCTTACTGTCACCGGCACTGTCACAGCCCTGAACAGCATCGCAATAGATAACAACCTTACAATAAACAGCGGTTCACTCGGGCTTACCGGCGCCTATACCCATACGATCACCGGAAATATTGACAATAACGCCACCCTCAGCATCGGCACAAGCACGGTAATACTGACCGGCAATCTTGACAACAACACCGCAACGTCGCTTTCCTTCACATCCGGCCGGCTCCAGATACGCGGCTCGTTTACGCCCGGGACAGGCGTACTTAACGAAGGCAATGGTACTATTGAATTTGACAATACTACAACAAGCCAGTCCATACCTGCCGAAACCTACTACAACCTTGAAATAGACAAATCCGCGAATTCCGCCACCGTATCGGGCAATATAACCGTTTCAAATCTGCTTACCGTAACGACCGGCACGCTTTATCTTGATGACGGCGTCACTGCAAGGACGCATACCATCAGCGGCGGCATCTCAAACAGCTCAACGATTTCATTCTCAACCGCGGCCACCTCAGTCTCGGCAGGCGGCAGTTTTACAAACAACGGCATCCTTACCGTAACGGCTGGCACGATGCAATTGACATCCGGCGCGGGAACTTTTGACAATAACGGCACTGTAAATATTAATTCATCCAATTCCCTGCTCAACCTTGACGGCAATCTTGACATCACGGGTGGCTCAATAAGTTTCAATAACGCCGCAGGCCGCCTGCAGGTCGCAGGCACTTTCACGGTCGGCACGGGCACGGTCAGCGCCGCTCAAGGCACTATAGAATTTGACGGCTCCACAAGCGCGTCCGTACCGAATACGCTTACCTATTATAATATTGAAATAGACAAAAGCACCGGAACCGCCACCGCTGGCGGAGGCCTGACGGTTTCAAACGAATTCCGCCTCACCACAGGCACTTTCTCCGCCGGGGCTTTCGCGCACGCCATATCCGGAAACTGGGTTGAAACCGGCGGCACTTTCACAGCGCCCGCGGGCGATACGGTTACATTAAACGGCAGTTCTCCTTCAATAACCGCAATGGCGGGAAATTCATTTAAAAACCTGACCATCACAATCAGCGGCACCGCGACCTGCAGTAGTAACATTTCCGCCACAGGAAATTTATCACTGACTACCGGAACCCTTACGCTCGGAACCGGCCGTACGCACACCATTGACGGCACTGTTACCACGTCCAACGGCACTACATTGAATTCCGGCTCAAGCACGTTAAACTGCAACGGAGATATCACTATCAACGGCACTTTCAACCTCCAGGACGGGGCCGTATTCAAAATCGCGAATACGAAAATACTCACTGTTAATGGCGCCATCAACAGCACATTCACAACCACAAAACCGAAAATCACAAGCAAAACCGTAAACACGGAAAGGTACGCCTGCACAATCAACGGAACAATATTCCTTAAAGGGCTTACATTTGAATCCCCTGACACCAACGGGCTTACAATAGCTGCAGTTGCCACTATCACCGACGTTGACAACGTGGATTTCCTCAGCGCTCCGAACGCCGGCACATTCCTCAGGGCGCTTCCGGCCGCGGGTACGTTTTTCTTCCAGAATAATTCTTTTGACGATACCTTCGGACTCGGCGTTGGCGCGAACGTCTATGTGCCTTCAGGCAGTCTTATAAACATTGATATGGTTGATTCCATGGGCCTCGGCCAGGGTGAAAACTACGACAATGACGCCGACAACCGTTGTAACTGGAGCAGGAGTTTGACATGGACCGCAGGCGCCGGTACGACAAGTTGGAATAATATTAACAACTGGAACCCGGCCGCAGTGCCTGTCGCAGGCGATGATGTCGTCATCCCGGTCGTCGGCTCAGGATTTTATCCCGTTGTTGACGTTGCCACTGCTTACGCAAGGGCCTTGACGCTGAATAACGGCGCAAGCCTGACCCTCGGAGCCGATACCATTGAAGTAAGCTCCGATCTTGCTCTTAACGGAACTTTCAGCGTTACAACCGGCACCGTAAAATTAATGGGCACCGTAGCCGTAAGCCTCACGGCGCCGGCTGTTACATTCTACAAACTTGAACTCAACAGGACTAATTCGGTTACCGTGCTCAGCAATTTCAACGTTACAAACGATTTCACCATAACACAAGGCACCATGAATTTTTCATCTTATACTATTAATATAAGCGGCAACCTTACGACAGCCGGCACTGTTACGCTTGATACCGGCACCGTCGCCGTAACCGGAAACGTTTCCAATACAGGCACTGTCAATTTCAATAACTCCACAGGCACCCTTAAGATAGGCGGCTCTTTCACCGCAGGCACACTATCAAGCGCGAACGGCACCATAGAATTCAACGGCAATGCGGCTCAAACCATTCCTGCTGTCACATATTATCACTTAAAAATAAACAAACCCGCGGTGACACTGCCGGAACAGACCGCGACTGCCGCGGGAGCGCTTACCATAAACGGCGATTTCTCTTTATTAGACGGCGCTTTTGACCCGGGCGCTTCCTCGCATACCGTAAAAGGCAATTGGACCGAATCAAACGGCACTTCATTCCAGGCATCGGCCGGCACCATAACGCTGAATCCCGCAGTATCCACGGCCATAGATACGATAAGCGGCAATAATTTCTATAACGTCACGCTCGCAAGCGGTTCCGCTAATGTCAGCGCCGGCGATACCTTGATAGCCAACGGCGCACTGGACATGACAAACGGCAGTCTGACTTTGAGCAATTCCGCGAGCAATAGCGTGGGCGGCAACCTGACCATTGGCGCCGGCAAAACCCTTGACCTTACTACCGGTTCCCTTTCCGTCGGCGGCGCTCTTGCGAATTCCGGCACCGTTGACCTTGACCAGAATTCCGCGTCGCTCTCCGTTGCGGGCAATTTCACCAACAATATCGGAGCCACACTGTCCTTCGGCGCGACTTCCACCGCGTTAATGGGCGTAGGCGGCAGTTGGACCCAGAACGGAACCCTTACCCCGGGCTATTCAACAATAACTTTCAACGGCTCAGGCAATGCCGATATAACCACAGCCACAAGCACGAATAATTTCTACAATCTAACCGTAAACAAAACCGGCGCAGGATACGCAAAAGCCAAAAACAGCCTTGACATAAATAATAACGTAACACTGACCGCCGGTAATTTCAGGGGGCTCGGCACGGCAATTACATTGAACGTGGCCGGTAACTGGTCGGTTTCAGCAGGAACATTCACGAATACCGCAATCACTGCCATTTTTGACGGCGCCGGCGGACAGACTATCAGCAGTGAGGATTTCAATACCGTTCAAATAACCACTGCGGGCGCGGGAATAACCCTGCTCGGCAATACGACCTGCGGCAACCTTACCATAAACAGCTCCTCAAGGCTGAACCTCGGCACAGTATTATCGCATTCGGTAAACGGCAGTCTGACAAACAACGGCTATCTGGATACCGGCACAAGCGCCCTGTCAATAGCCGATGCCCTTGTCAACTCAGGCTCAGGCGCCATAGTGGATATGGACCAGAGCGCCGCGTCCCTGGACTGCGGTTCGTTTACCAACCAATCCTCGGCAGCACTGGATTTCGGGACTTCCGGCGCCGCCAATATGACCTGCAATGGAGATTGGCTTGATTCGGCCGTGATTACCATCGGAAATTCCACTGTAACCATCAATAAGCTCGGCGCATCCATAACAACCCCGAATTCAAATGACTTCTACAACCTTATTATTGTGGGAACAGTCAGCGCGGCTAATTCGCTTGATATCAATAACAATCTGACTGTGAACGCGACTTCCACATTCAATCTGGGCGCATCAACGCTGATGCACGATATCGCGGGAAACATCACGGTAAACGGAACGCTTGCCGTACAATCCGCGAGTCTTACGATGTCCGGGGCGTCAAAGTCTTTTACTTCAATTGCCGGAAGCACCGTCTCCATGGCCGACAACAGCGACCTTATATTTGCAAATAATATCTCCGCGGTAATTAACGGCACCTTCACGACGACATCCACAAACAACACCGTGGAACCCAGAATAACCAGCACGACACCAGGAACCAACAGATACAATCTGACTCTCGGAGGCCCGATAAATATTGACGGCTTAAAAATCGCATCCGCAAACACCGGTGGCATGACCGTAGCTTCAACAGCGTCGTTCACAAAATTCAACGGCATAGATTTCTCCACCGTACCCGCGAACGCCTCAAGCAAACTCCTTTACATAAAAGTAACCTCCGACAGCTATATCTACGCGAACAACTGCAGTTTTGACAAGTCGTTCTCCGTCAACGGCACCACTTTGCCCGGATATAACGTTCAGACGGACCCGGGCTTATTCAGGATTACATTTGACAACTATACCGGCGCAGGCATGGGAGCCGTATTCCACAGCCAGGGCGCGGGTTCAACCATCAGATGGGTTGAAGGCAATTCATGGACCGGCCAGGGCGGCAACGCCAACTGGGATAATCCCATGAATTGGACTGAAGGCGTAGTTCCGGACAGCGCGGGCCGCGCGATAATTCCGAACATAGCCACGGCCGAAGGCGGCCCCTACGACCCCATCATCAATGCCAATGTGGCCTGCAATTCCATTACCGTACAAAACGGCGGCATACTTACCCTTAACAGCGCGTCCTGGACCGTTGATACGGAAAACGACATAACCGTACAGGCCGGCGGCACTTTTGATATGACCGCAAATACCACCGTGACATGCGGCGGCAGATGGACCTGCGCGGGCACTTTCAACCAGACAAGCGGCATCGTAAAACTTGACGGCGGCTCAGACGGTCTCGGTGCGTTGTCAAGCGGCACTTTCAAGACGCTCCAGATACTCGGCTACATAACTTTTGATTCCACAGGTATTGTAACCATATCCGGCGCCGGAAGCAGTGTAACCATATTCTCAGGGGCTACGCTCTATATGTCAAGCACAGCCACGATGAAACTCGCGAACGCTTCAAACTTCACGCTGGACAGCGGCGGCACTTTCAAGACGTCAAACAGCCCCGCTATTACAAGCACCGACGGCGCAAGCAGATTTAACATAGACCTGAACGGCACCGTGGATATAAACGGACTGGATTTCAGCTACGGCGACGCCCAGGGTCTAAACATCTCTTCAACGGCAATATTGAATTCCCTCCAGGGCATAGCTTTTTCAAACGCGGATGCCGCGAATAACGGCAACCATCTGACAGTATCCCAATCCGATAGAAGACTGGCCTGCCCTGCCTGCACATTTGACGATTCCTTCACATCAGGCACTGGTTATAACGTAAGCCTGACCGATACCAACGGCGGTAATAACGTAAGACTGTTCCTGAGTTATGACGCCTTTGACACCTTTGGACTCGGCGCCGGCGAAAATTACGACAACGAAACCAATACGGCAAAAGTAGAATGGATAGCGCAAAGCGCGAACGCCACCACCGATCCGGGCGATTATATTAATGACGCCACCACGCCTACGGGAATTCAGGGTTTCATAGGCGTGCTCATAGATTACGATACCTGGACGGAAGTAGGCTATTACGCATTGACAAGACAAACGGGCAATGACGTGGTCAAGGCATATAATAATGACGGCACGGAAAAATCATATTCGCCGCTGGAACTGGATTATACCACTTACCCATCCCTCGGAGACGTCGTCGGAGCGCCTTATGCCGACACCACCGGCACCGGGGCCTCAAGAAAATACCAGTTGTTCTTCGGCACCTCCGGCGGTTATATCGTAAAAGTCCAGGATACCCTCGCGTCTTTATCCGCAACTTATTATAATATCGCCAATTGCACGGAAATAACATCGTCCGTACTTGTGGACGGCACCAATATTTATTTCGCGGGCGTAAACACCGTGCCTACGACAAAGTATTACATGTACGCCATAACCTACAACGGCGGCGCTGTAACGGGATTCCCGGTTGAAATATTCGCGCCTTCTTATTCCATGCCGTCCTATGAGGAAATTGATGTCAGCGGTTTTCTTAAAAAATATCTGCATTGCGCGACTAATTTTGATTCCGGCACCGGCAGGGCGTATCTCTTCAGGTTTGATATAGGCGCGGGCGCAGTCCGGCAGGAATATACGCCGTCGGATTTGAATTACCCCAGCGCAGACATCGTAAGCCCGACAAGCCTCGGCTGGTACAGCGACCTCTATGCCGGATGCGATAACGGATACCTTTACGGAATAGACGTCACCACGGTAAACTACGCCAACCTCCCGACCTTCCCATATAACAACACATCCGCTATAAAAAGCGGTGTGTGGTATGAATTCAATGACGTTGTATATTATGGCGATGATGCCGGCGCCGTGCACGGCATAGAAGTCGCTACAGGCAATCAGGTGTTCTCCAAGACATTTGAGGCCGGCGTGAAAATAAGGACTTACCCTATAACCCTGTACTACCCTTCCACACCCGACGCGTACGTGGGAAACGATAACGGCAAAGTCTATAGATTTAACATTGATAACGCGGCCGCACCGGCTGTATTAATAGCAGACCTCGGCGCTAACGTAAGCATACGCAGTATAAGCTATTCCATTACGCTTGATAAGCTCATGGTAGCTTCAAGCGACGGCAGGTTTATCTTCGTAGATCCGTAACTGAATCAGCTTCGTGACTTCGTGTCCTCGCGGCTGAAAATTATTGAAAGAAATTATCGTATGAAAACGCCAAATAAAAACAGAAAACCTTATTCTTCGCCAAAAGTCGTGTCTGAAAAAATATACGAACAAAACGCCCTTGCGTGCGGAAAAAACCCGGCAGTGCGGAGGACTTCCGCGTGCAGGATACGTCCGCAAGTGTCTTAACGATTTAAAGATTGGAAGATTAAAGATTAGAAGATTACGACTACTGCGCGATTTAAAGATTGCGACTGCCACGCGATTAGAAGATTACGACTACTGCGCGATTTGAAGATTGCGACTGCCACGCAATTAAAAGATTACGACTGCTACGCGATTAAAAAGATTGCGACTACTGCGCGATTAGAAGATTGCGACTACTGCGCGATTAAAAGATTACAAATTGGAAGATTACGAATTATGGCTAACAAAGCAATACTACTGCTCATTGCCGTGACTGCAATCGTGTTTGTCCCCGGACAGCAAACGTCTCTTTCCGACGACTGGACATCGTCCGGATACGGATTGCAGAGGACGCGCGCTACCGCGGAAACAGGGTTCAATGAAACCCTCACACAGGTATGGAAATACTCGGCCCATTACCCGATAGTTTCATCGCCTGCCGTAAGCGACGGCTGTGTGTTTTTCGGATGCAGGGACAACTCGTTTTATGCCCTTGACGCGCTTACCGGCGCACAACTCTGGAAATATGAAACCGACGACATCATTGATTCCTCGCCGGTTGTTTATAAGGGATGGGTCGTATTTGCCGGCAGGAACGGCACTTTATATTGCCTGGATTCGGCCTCGGGCGCACTCCAATGGTCGTATTATACGAGAAGCCACCTCCTGTCATCGCCGGCAATTTTCAACGATAAAATTTACATCGGATTGAGTTTCCCTGAAAAAAAATTGCTCTGCATCCCGATAACCGGCGGTACGGCTGATTGGGAATTCACTGCTGAACAGGGCATCTGCTCTTCACCGGCTGTTAAAGACGGCCTGGTGTATTTCGGATGCAATAGCGGCAGGATATACTGCTTGGACGCGTTCACGGGCGAAGAAAAATGGAACCAGGCAACGGACGGCGGCGTGCTTTTCTCCTCGCCGCTTATCACGGATACCCTGGCCATATTCATACCCGGAGACAATGATTTGAATGTCTATGCATTCAATAAAGATACCGGCAATCCCGTGTGGACAAATGATTCAGGTAATCCCTACAAGACCATCCTGAATAAGGCTTACATAGTACAGAAAAGGATTATTGACCACCAGAAATTGCTCTCCGGTAAAGTACAAACTAAACAAATAAGCGATACGCCGGCCCAGGAAAAACCTTCCAATGCCGGCGCCGGTAATTCCCAGGCGCCTTCTTCCTGGCAGGCGGTTACCGTGTCTTCGCCGATGCTCGTAAATAATTCCATAGTATTTATAACCGGATATCCGGACCAGGCCGTGTACAGCTTAAACCCGGCTGACGGAAGCCTGATTTGGGCAAATACCGCCATCGGAAACGCCCTCAGGTACGGATTCTCGTCAACGCCGGCCGCAAGCGGCAATTACATATACGCCGGCTCCGCGGAAAGTAAAACCCTATATGCCATTGACGCATCCTCAGGCGAAATCATGGCCGGCCAAATACAACTCGACGACGCAATCTGCTCCTCACCGGCTTTAAGCAACGGCATGATATACGTTGCCACGATGGAAGGCACCTTGTATTGTTTCTCAACAACCGCAAACCAACCCCCAGCGGCGCCGACGAATCTATCGCCGGCGAGCCTGGAATTGACCATAGACCCCACGCCTACTATCAGCTGGACCGCCGCTTCAGACCCTGATGATGCGGCCTCAATATTACATTACATAGTGCGCACGGATTTTGACGGAGAGGTGCTCCACGATTGGTCGTACGATGAATTTGTAACAAACAACGGCGAAACATCCGTTACTATGCCGCTGGATATACCGGCAGGGTCAACGCTGTATTACGCGGTCAGGGCCGTTGATTCCAAAGGCGCCATGTCTCCGTGGTCCGCGGTACAGGATTTTTACATAAACATGTCGTCATCTTCCACTCCCGGAGAACCCGAAGACCTGCTGTCAGTTCCCGAAAATGAATCCGTACAATTGACATGGAACGCCCCTTCCGCCACGGCGCCTGCAGACCTTATGGGTTATTACGTACTAACGATGGCGGATGCGGCTGTTATAGGCAACGGCGCGCAGTACGTCGGCAATGTAAATTCTTTCACGGTCAATGGGCTCACAAACTTTTCAACCTATACATTCTTTGTATGGGCGGTGAATTATGCCAACCAGACCGGTCCTGACGTAAACACCTCTGCGACTCCCCTGCCGGCCATAAGCATAAACGAAACTGGCTACACCTCGGTATATGACGCCGCCGAAGCCGCGGCCCCCGGGGATACGATATTGCTGAATTCGGGAACTATTTACATCACTGAAACGCTCAGATTGACTGAAGGCGTGTCTTTGAAGGGCTTTGCCGCGTATTCGCCGTCCAACACCGCGGGTAAACCTTATACGGGCCAATTGCAAGGCAATTTAGACAAGGTAACTTCCTCGGCGGGATTTACGATATTTGACGGCACGGGCATGGAAAAAATTGTTTATGTGCAAAAAGGAAATACATCCGACGTGGGCACGATATCAGGGATTGTTTTTATCGGCGGAGACATTGCCATTGATACGGGCCAGGCATTTGTCAATATAACCAATAACGTATTCACTGAAACCGGCACGGACGCAGTCCTATGTTCCCCTTCGTCAGGCCCACAGGTCATCAATAATACCTTCACGGGCAACATAGGCAACGCCGTTCATATATTGAATTCCAAGCCTGTCATAAGAAACAACATAATCATCGGCAATACGGGATACGGCATTTTAGCCGAGCAATCCGGCGACGCAACCGTGAGTTACAATGACGTTTACAATAACGGTTTGGGCGATTACAGCGGCGTCAGCGCGGGAGAAGGCGACATAAGCGCGAGTGTTTCGTTCAAGAACGCCGCGAAATACGATTTCCGCGAACTGACAGGGTCAATCACGATAGACGCCGGCGACCCGGACGACGAATACGCCAACGAACCGCTCCCGAACGGCGGCAGGATAAATATAGGCGCGTACGGAAATACGGTATTCGCGGTACTGGGCGCGGTGCTTGAAAATACCGATGACGGCGGCACTCCTCCGCCGGACGATGGCGGAACCACGCCGCCCCCTGACGATACCACGCCGCCGCCTGACACAGGCACGCCCCCGCCGGACGGAGAAACCCCGCCGGTGGACGACGGAGGCACGATTTACACGCCGCCGATTGATGACACCGGAACGCCGGGCATTGCGGAAACATCCAAGAAAGGCAAAAAGAGCAAGTGCTTTATAACCACAATTTTCGCAGGCGCAAAATCAGGCGTGGAAAAAGCTGAAAAGCCGAAACGATAGGTTTTTAGCCACGAGGACACGAAGACACGAAGGACGAATACTGTGCTTCAGAACATTCAACCCTGTACCAGATAAGGTAAGGCATAAAGCAGCAAAGCCGCAACCGAAAGGCTGTTTGCTTTATGAAATTCTAAGCACGAAACTCTAAACAAATTCTAAAACCCTATTTCCTTACCACTTCATACACCGGCGGCGAAGATAATTTCCTTATTTCATAATGCTTTTCTATTTCCGATATGCTGTATGCCTTGTCTATCACGTCCGCCAGATAAACGCCTTTTGCGTAAT
The DNA here is from genome assembly GCA_016220095.1 of Planctomycetota bacterium. Taxonomy (GTDB): domain Bacteria; phylum Planctomycetota; class MHYJ01; order JACQXL01; family JACRIJ01; genus JACRIJ01. The sequence goes on from JACRIJ010000108.1 coordinate 20,890, forward strand.
TTTCATCAATAAATTTTACAAGTTCATCGGGTTTCATTTCGCTCGGATTGATTAAATGCAGGCCTTCTTCTGCGTAATCCGCATGTTCCATCTGATAGTAGTCCAACACCGATAGCGGCGTAAAATCCGCTATCACTACCGAACCGGGCTTTAATCGGCTGAAAACCTCCTTCGCAAACCTTATAGCGCCGTCGTCTTTGTTCTTGAACGGCTGTAAGAAATAAAGGGTATTGTCCCTGTACGGCACCGTGCGGGCCTTGAATACTTCCACGCCGCGGCTTGCCAGCGCGCGCGGCACTATGTGATATACGCCTAACGGCAAGGCTATGCATAATATTAGCACGGCGGCCTTCAAATCATGCCTCAACGCCGACAACATGAGCCGCTCCGCCCCGTACCCCGACCATACCGCAAACATTAAAAACGATGGAAGCATGATGTAATATTTCCTCTGCTCCATGTACGTTGACGTGAAAAGCACCGTCATCCAGAATATCAGCATCGTTAAAATAAAAAATTGCCTGTTCCGCCTGAATAACCTGATTGCTCCTATAAAACCTAACACAAAAATCGGGCTTGGAAATTGATACGCGAGAAAACAAAAATACATCGCCATGCCCTTGACCGCCTCAAACGGCTTCATGAAAAACAAATGGCCCGAATAACGCAGGTCAAGAAGCTCCCTTAACGCGGGCCTGAAACCCATTTCCGGTATTGACGCGATAAAAGGAACCAACACCAATGCGTACCCGGCAAGAAATAAGGCCGCGGCTATAGGCAAAACCCTGCAATTGCACAACTCCTTGCGCCTGCCGTAAGCCATTAATATTATGAAAAATAATCCGAACGGGATAAAGAGAAGGAAATTGCATAATCCCAGCCCGAGTATGAACGAACATCCGTACAGCCATTTCCGCGCGCCGGTCTCCTGCCAACCCAGAAAACAATGCATTAAGGCCAGCAGTATGAACAAAGTCAGCGTATATGATTCTGTTATGACGGACAAATGCCAGTGTATATGGGACAACGCAAAGGCTGCGGAGATGACAAACGCGGCCGCGTCTGAAAAAACCAGCCGCTTAAAAAGGTAAAACAGCATCAGAGCATCCAACGCGCCGAAAAACGCCGACACAAGATTCTGCCTGTATGCCGTATCCCCGAAAGGCAATACCTGATTCGCGATGAACCCGATAAAATTAAGCAAAGGATGCGCGCCGCCGTTGAAACGGAAAACGAGCGAATCGGACATAATGACCAGCTTCGCGCTGTCACCCCACATAACGCCGGGAGCCAGGGAAAACAGGAATTCCATCAATACCACGATGAACAATACAAATCCCAGATTTTTGCTGATATTCATAACTTAAATACTACTAAAATAGACGATATTTTCAAGGGTTTTATTAGCCGCGTTTTTTAGCCACGAAGACACGAAGAACGAAGGGAGGGGCGCTATTGCGTTAGCCAATCTTCGTGACTTCGCGCCTTCGTGGCAAAAACCGGTAAAAATCGCGTCCCATACAAAAATTTGATTCCAAAACGTATATATGTTATAATAATGCTCTTAATATTGATTACGATGAGGACAGGGCAACCCTATCCCTGCAAGAACAACGATTAATGAAAGGTTTTATATGGCACCCAAAAGAATCGCCATCGTAGGCGCTACAGGGGCTGTGGGCATGGAATTGCTCAAGGTACTTGAACAGCGGAATTTTCCCATGAAAACGCTGTCGTTATTTGCTTCAGCACGGTCCAAAGGCAAAAAGCTGAACTGCAAAGGCGAAAACATTGCTGTGCAGGAATTGACTGCGTCTTCTTTCAAGGGGATAGACACGGCATTCTTCTGCGCAGGCGCTTCGGTCAGCAGGCAATTCGCGCCCATTGCCGTAAAAAACGACTGCGTCGTAATTGACAAATCCAGCGCATTCAGGATGAACAAGGACGTACCCCTTGTGGTTCCGGAAGTCAATCCACATGCCATTGCCCTGCATAAAGGCATCATCGCAAGCCCGAATTGTTCCACCATCCAGATGGTAGTCGCTCTGAAACCGCTCCATGATTATTCAAGGATTAAACGCCTTATTGCCACGACGTTCCAGTCGGTTTCCGGCGCGGGCGCGCGAGCCATAGAAGAAATGAAATCAGAAACATTGGCCATTCTCGCCGGCAAACCGTTCAACCGCTCCATATTCAAACACCAAATAGCATTTAATGCCATTCCGCAAATAGACGTCTTCGGTGAAGACGCTTATACGGGCGAAGAGACCAAGATGAGTGAAGAAACGAAAAAAATCATGGAAGACGACGCCATGAAGATATCCGCCACTTGCGTAAGAATACCGGTATTCAGAAGCCACAGTGAGAGCATTAACGTGGAATTTGAAAAGGAACTAACGGCAGAAAAGGCCAGGAAATTGTTCGCAAAAGCGCCCGGGATAGAACTCCAGGACGATGTTTCCAGGCAAATCTATCCCCTCGCAACGATTGCCGCGAACAAAGATCTTGTTTACGTAGGCAGGCTCCGCAGGGACAACACCGTAAAATACGGCCTTGCGATGTGGGTCGTCAGCGACAACGTCCGTAAAGGCGCCGCGCTTAACGCGGTGCAGATATTAGAAAATTTAAAGATTTAAAGATGCGAAGATTGAAGGATTCCTGAGATTCAAAGATTACGAAAAGACTCTTAGAATTTGTAATATGCGATTTTGCAATCTGTAATCTTGCAATCTGTAATCTTGTAATCTGTAATCCATATGTTTGCACTATTTTCAATACAATATCCGGTAATACTTTTCGCGATAATACCTATTGCGATTGCCATGCTGTTATGGTCCGGCAGGAGCAAACCGTCGCAATTGAAGCACAGCCCGGCCAATACAGCAGTCTTTCGCGGAGCCGTCAAGACCGGCCTCAGGCTAACATGCGTTGCCCTGCTCCTTTTAGCCCTTTCTTCACCTTCCGCGGGCGTCAGCACGTACGCGCCGAATTACACGGTGTTTCTCATGGACATATCCGAAAGCGTGCCTGTCAGCGCAAAAATTTCAGCCTGCGAAAAGATACGCACAGTCATTTCCTCTTCCAAGAACCAGAAATTCATTTTTTACCTGTTTGCCGGCAAGGCGTACCGGCTTGATTCCAACAAGGCTATGGATTTTTTCACGGAATTTGACAGAAAGACCGTTTTTACGGCCAATCCTTCGCCCGCAAGGCTCTCCGTACGCGAACAGATATTCTATGAATACTTCCTTAAAGGCATTCAGAAAGGCATTTCAGCCGCATCAGAAAACGGCCCCCCTGCGATTGATTCGCCGCACGAACTCAGGGCGATACTCAACAATCTGCAATCGTGGGAAAATTCCATAGAGATTTCCGAAACACGCCTCGGCAATGCAATAAATCTTGCCTGCGCCGGGATAGAGGATTCATTATCCAAAAAGATATTAGTCTTTACCGACGGCTGGTGCAACGAGACAGCAGGGGAAACCAATCGCATCATATTCTCTCATCCGGACTGTGTTTTTTACTTTGACAAAATGGATGCGGAAGGCGACATTGACGTAATTGCGAAGGAAATTTACGCGCCGATTGAAGTCAAGGTAAACGAACCCTTTGACATCACAGTTGCCGTATCAGCCACTGCAAAATGTGAGGCCGCGGCATCCCTGTTTATTAACGACGAGCTTTACCAGGCCATGAACGTTTTTTTTGCGGCCCCGAACCAGACGGCAAACGTAACCTTTTCCGGCATCCAGCTTCAGAAAGGGAATCATACTATCAAACTGCTGGTAGAAACGCAGATGGACTCCGAATTGGCCAACAACTCGGTTTCTAAAATAGTTTCCGCGATAGGCAAGCCCCGCGTACTCATACTGGAAGATATGCAAAACGCCTCCTACTACCTGAAAAGCGCGCTGGATAACCAGGATTTCACGGTTGAAACGCGGACTAAAGCCAACGTACTGCCCCTGCACATACTGCTTGATTACGATTGCGTCGTATTATTCCAATTATCCAAAACAACCCTGAATACGGCGCAGGAAATCCAACTTGAAAGATACGTACGCGAATACGGCGGCAGCGTTTTTTTTATCGCCGGCCCGGATGAAGCCAACGTTGCCGCTTTGCATAATACGCTGACGGAACAGATATTGCCGTGCAATCTGCAGGACCCGGCGGAAGTAGCCCCGGTGCCACAGGATGAAAAACCGCCGGAAAAAGGCCCTGCGCCTGAAAAAGCCAAGGCCGAGGCGCCGACCGTAGCGATGATGCTTATCCTTGACAAATCCGGCAGTATGGAAGGCACCAAACTCCAGCTTGTAAAGGAATCCGCGATTGCCACCGCGGAAGCGCTTTACACCGAAGACCTCATAGGCGTGATAGCATTTGATTCGCAGGCATACGAAATCCTGCCGCTGACGCCCGCGCGCGAAAAGGATTTTGTTGCGGACAAGATTTCGCGCATCACAGCCGACGGCGGAACGGAATTTTTTCCGGCGCTGAACATGGCCTACAAAAACATGTCGGAAATTGAGGCCAAAATCAAGCACGTAGTGCTCCTTTCAGATGGACACACGGCGCTCGCGAATTTCAAGGACCTTGTTGCAAAAATGACCCAGGCTAACATAACCCTTACAGCCATAGGTATAGGAGAGGATTTTGACAGCGGCATTATGGCAAACCTGTCACAGTGGGGAAAAGGCAGATTTTATTTCACGTATTCGCTTGAAGAAATCCCCCAGATTTTCACTAAAGAGACTACGAAGGTGCTTGAAATCGCAAGCGAGAAAAGGCCTGACGCACGGCCAGGCACAGGGCCTTTGCCGCCGAATATTTCAACAGTACCGCCCGCAATGAAAGACATACCCGTTATCGCCGCGGACGCTGACGCGCCTGTTTTGAAAAAAACAGATACTTCCAGACTGCCCCCCCTGCAGAAAATCATCACTGTACTGCCGAAGAATTTCTCCAATACGATATTATTTTCCGACAGAAAAGAACCCGTGCTTATTTTCGGCAGATACGGCCTCGGAAAAACCGCGGCATGGGCAGGAGACCTTGACGGCGCCTATTCGGAGAAGTGGCTGTCCTGGGACGCCTTCCCGGGGTTCATTTCAGCCGTTACACGAAGTATTTCAAGGGTAACCGAAGAACCCGCGCTCCAGCCGAGGATTGCCATGGCCGTTGACAGAATAAACAAAAAAACTATAGCTACCGTATTCATTCCGGAAGAATACGGCGGATTTACCACGGCCCCGCAATTTGACTGTTTCTATTCGGTAAACGACCGCGAAACCGAGTGCGCCATGGAGCGCACGGCGACTGCCACATATCAAACCGCCATACCCATGGAACAAACAGGCATTTTCTATTATTTCAATATATTTATAAACGCCGAAGGTTTTCCGGGTTATACAAAAAAAATAGCATGCATCATTGACTATCCCGGCGAATTCTATAATAAAGGCGCGAACAGCGCTTTTTTTGACGCGTTCCCTGAAGAGCCTCCTTCCGGCATATCTGAAGAAAAACGCGAACGAAGTGAAAAATTAAACCTGTCATTGTACCTGCTTGTGCCGGCGTTGTTCATGTTTCTTGCGGATATAACTATTAGACGCGGAATTTGAGATATGCAATCTAACATCTGTGATCTGCGATTTGAGTTTACCGAAAATATTAATTCTTAAATTTCTATGTTTTCGGCAGGAACACCCTTTTGATTATCTGTTGTTCCACTATGGAGAACAGCGTATTGGCAAGCCAATAAAGCACCAGGCCCGCGGGCATGCTGTAAAACATGAACCCGAACAATATAGGCATAAACATGAATATTTTCTGTTGCATGGCCTGTTCCGGGTCTGGAGACCTGGGTTGCAGGAAACTCTGAATAAACCAGCTGACTGTCATTATAAGAGGCAGGAGGTGCAATTTATTCGTGCCCAATATTGGTATTGAAAACGACAGTTCGGTGAACAAATCCGGTTGCGCCAGATCAGTTATCCACATGGTAAACGGAGCCAATCTCAAATCTATGCTGACATATAACGCCTGATACAGCCCTATGAAAATAGGGAGTTGCATCAGGAGCGGCAGGCATCCGCTTATGGGATTGACGCCGTGCTCCTTAAATATCTTGAATGTCTCGACCTGTGCTTTTTTCGGGTCGTTCTTGTATTTTTCCTTAAGCGCCTTGATTTTCGGAGACAGGTCCTGCATCCGGTATTGGGCCGTGTATTGTTTCTTAGTCAGCGGGAACATGCATACCTTGACAATCAATGTAAGCAATATTATAGACACGCCATAGTTACCGGACAGCCAGAAAAACGCCTTCATTATTGCAAGCAGTATTTTGCTTATGAAACCAAACCAGCCGTAGCTCAGCATTTCGCCGTGAATATATTTTCCGAACGGTTCGGCAATGAGGTCGTCGGTTCTTTTCGGGCCCGCGTATGAAAGCAGATGAAATGTCGTTACCTTTTCCGTTGCCTCAAAATACAATCGCTGGGTGCGAAGCTTTATGGACAGATTTGGCTTGACTGCGTCCTTATACGCGATGAATTCCCGCTTAAGCTGTTCCCTTGAAGGCCTGCCGCCGTATTTATTGTATATCTGCGACAGTATCGCCGCGTATTCATTATCCACAACGAAATCAAACTTGAAAAAGCTGAAGCACTGTTCTTCCACAGGCACCAGGGTTGCGGCGAAGTATTTATTGGTAATGCCGAGCCATTTCGTAAGGTTTACGTCATGTTCCTTTTCATTACCTTCGGTTATCTGTTCCTGGAGGGTTGACCACGGTTCTTCCGTCACGCTCCATTTTCCGTTTTCAAAATTACCGGCATATCCTGAAACAAGGTATCGCTTATCAAACTCCGGGAAAATACCCGCGGGCCCGCAGATATCCAGCTGGCGCATCAGGATATTCTGGGAAAGATTTCTGAAATCAAACGTCACCTCAATCCCATAGCGGTCCGGAATGAATTTGAATGTCTTATCAATCTGCAGGCCTTCGCTGTCAACGTACCTGTAGGTAACACTGTCCGCGGTTTTGGCAAAGAGGCTCCAATCCGCGTACGCATATTGCTCTTTAAGATAGGCATCCGAAAAGATAAAACTGTTTTTACCTTTTTCTATCTGGTAAAGAATTTCAAGTTTTCCCTGTTTCTTCTCGTCTTTGTCGAATTGTTTTAATATAAGGGTTTTTAAAGACGCGCCTTTATTTGAAAAAACGGCGCTATAGATGCCGTTTTCCAGTGTTATCAGCGATTCGGGCGTCTCGGGAATAACCGGCGGAACGGTTTCAGCCGGTACGGACATATCCTGCGGCCCTGTTACTACAGGCGCCTGCTGAACGGCCGGCTGAACAGAAGGGAGGTGCTGGAGTGAAGGCTCCGGTTTTCTGAGATATACAACCACTGTCATAACAGCGGCAAGAAGCCCGAAGATTACCATAAAAACGAGAAGGGTGTTTTTTTTCATTTGCTATTCTTAATAATTAGGGGTGTACTTAAAGGATTTGCCGCAATGTTCGCAGAGCAAGGTGTCTTTTTCAGGAATCCATTTACGCTGTTGTTTGCAGGCCGGACATGGCCTAAAGGCCTCTTCTATAAGCATATTGGGAATATCCTCCTGAACCGAATAAACCAGGCCGCATTCGGCATTGGTACAGGATATTTTATCCCCCTCAAGCCGTATGTCGGACTTACACAGGGAACAAGCCATTATGTCTAATAGAGTTTTGCTAAGCATTTTATAAGGAGACAGGATACAGGGAAATCAGATAAAAGTCAAGAAAAACGAATAACGCGCCGTAAGGCCTCAGTCGAGATGGGTCTATACGCTAAGGACAATCGCAACCTTGACTGTTTGTTCTTTAAATCTTTCACCCAATCTGCCAATCTTCTAAATCTGTTAATCTTCTCAATCTGCCAATCTTCAAAATCTGTTAATCTTCTAATCTATTACCTTGGTTGTTGTATTATAATCGGCGGTTGGGGGACAACCTTGACTGTTTTCTGGAGTTTCAATTCAGTTATTTTGAATTTTAATTTCAGCGAAAAATCATCGCCGGGCTCTATAGCGAGCGCCTTATTGACCCACCTGAGCGATTCGGTAAAATTCCCGTCCGCCAGCCACAAATTTGCTATGCTGGAATACGCCCTTGCGAGCAGTGTATCGGTTTTTTCTATTTTTCCGGAAAAA
>JACRIJ010000111.1 GCA_016220095.1 Planctomycetota bacterium
TGGTTCATAAAGTTCTGCGCCTGCCTTTGCGCTCCGTCGCTGAAGCTTTGCCCGTCCTCCGCAGTCCCGATAAATCGGGACGGAGGATGGAGAGCGTAGGCGACCGAAGCGGCTTCCTCCTTCGCTATGGCTTCGGAGGACAAGCCGCGCAGGCAGGTAAAATACGCGGAAGTTGCGGAATTAGACTCTAACTCCTTAACACACAAATCCGATGTTCTTCGTGCCTTCGTGACCTCGTGGCTAAAATACGTAGAATCTATTAACGTAACAATCCTAAACCAAAACTGTCAAAATGACAGCTTGAAAAATATTTTGTATGGCGAAATACTTTTCGTCATGTACCACTTGCACAACGCATGCGCACAACGTTATGACATTCAACATGTTATGCATAACGCGCCGTACGCCGCCTTATGACTGTTTTTGGCACAATTATTGCATAGAAGATTTTACCGCAAAGACACGAAGAACGGCGGGAGGTAAAAATACCGTGGGGAACTTAAAAACTCACATTCATTGAGACCTTACTCATGGTTTAATCTTTTTATTGCAATTTTTAGAAGTCAGCGTATAATAAGAAGTTCATTTTATTTAGGAGGTTTAACAAATATGAAACTGCATCCGTTAAGAGATAAGGTTGTAGTAGAGCGGCTTGAAGCAATGGAAAAGACAAAGGGCGGCATCCATCTTCCCGGCGCGGCCCAGGAAAAGCCGAAAGAAGGCAAGGTTATAGCCGTAGGCGACGGCAAATTGCTTGAAAACGGCCAGCGCGCAAAGCCGCAGGTAAAGGCCGGCGATAAGGTCATTTTTACGTCCTATGCCGGGACCGAAGTAAAGATTGACGGCAAGGAATACCTGCTTATGGCCGAGGAAGACATTCTCGCCGTTATTGATCCCGCATAACCGATGTTATCGTTTTAACGGGGTATAATTCGGCGCGGCTCACCATCCTGAGCCTGCCGAAGGATTGACTAATTCTACGCATTTTTCTCAAGGAGGTTATTTTATATGACTGCGAAAAAAATACTATATGACCAGGAGGCAAGGGAATCCATCCGGGACGGCGTACGCGCGCTTGCCAGGGCCGTCATCGTCACGCTCGGCCCCAAGGGCAGAAACGTCGTTATAGAAAAGAAATTCGGCGCGCCCCTTATTACCAAAGACGGCGTTACGGTAGCCAAAGAGATTGAACTTAAAGACCCTTATGAAAATATGGGAGCGCAGATGGTCAAGGAAGTTGCTTCCAAAACAAGCGATGTCGCGGGCGACGGCACTACTACCGCCACCCTGCTCGCGGAAGCCATTTTTACCGAAGGCCTGAAAAACGTCGTCGCGGGCGCCAATCCGATGTCGCTTAAGAGAGGCATTGAACAGGCTGTCAGCACCGTCGTTGAAAACCTCAACAAGATGAGCATTTCCGTAAAAGGCAAAAAGGAAATCGCCCAGGTCGGCACCATCGCGGCAAATAATGACGCTGAAATCGGCGAAAAGATTGCCGAAGCCATGTATAAGGTCGGTAAAGACGGCGTCATCACAGTGGAAGAAGGCAAATCCCTTAAGACCGAAATTGAATGGGTTGAAGGCATGCAGTTTGACCGCGGTTACATATCCCCGTACTTTGTAACCAATCCCCAGAACATGCAGTGTGTCCTTGAAGAACCCTACATCCTGATATACGAAAAGAAAATATCCGCGATAAAAGACATCATACCGATTCTTGAAAAGAGCCATGAAACAGGCGGCTCACTGCTTATTGTCGCGGAAGAAATAGAAGGCGAAGCGCTTGCAACGCTGGTAGTAAACCGCCTCAGAGGCACCCTGAAGGTAGCTGCCGTAAAGGCCCCGGGCTACGGCGACAGGCGTAAATCAATGCTTGAAGATATCGCGGTGCTCACCGGCGGCAAGGCCGTCTTTGAAGACCTCGGCATTGAACTTGAAAAGATTGAACTCAAGGACCTCGGCAGGGCCAAAAAGGTCATCATTGACAAGGAAAACACAACCATCATAGAAGGCGCCGGCGATTCCAAAGACATCCAGGGCAGGATTGGCCAGATTAGAAATGAAATTGAAGCATCCACGTCGGATTACGACAAGGAAAAGCTCCAGGAACGCCTCGCGAAACTCGCGGGCGGCGTGGCAAAGATCAATGTCGGCGCTGCAACGGAAGTTGAAATGAAGGAACGCAAAGCCCGCATAGAAGACGCCATGCATGCAACGCGCGCGGCCGCGGCAGAAGGCATTCTTCCCGGCGGCGGCATAGCGTTATTCCGTTGTATTCCGGCGCTGGATAAGTTAAAACTCACGGGCGACGAGGCCACAGGCGTGGACATCATACGCAGGGCCCTTTCAGCGCCTTTAAGGCAGATTTCCGAAAACTCCGGTTTCAACGGCGCTATTGTAAGGCAAAGAGTTGAAGAATCCAAGAACAAGAATTTCGGATTCAATGCCGACAAAGGCGAATACGTTGATATGGTCAAGGCAGGCATTATTGACCCGACAAAGGTCGTAAGGACTGCTTTGCAGAATGCCGCAAGCGTGGCATCACTGCTCCTGACCACGGACGCCATGATCGGCGAGATCAGGGAAAAGAAAGACATGCCCCCGATGCCCGGCGGCGGCCCCGGCGGCGGAATGCCCGGCATGGACGAAATGTACTAAACCCCCGCTAATCAATACAAAAAAACCTAAGAGACAACCGGCATAAAAACCGGTTGTCTTTTTTTTACTTGCCAAAAACCGCCTCTCTGCGTATAATATTATAGGAATCTTTCGTAATATTAGAATCTTTGCAATCTTACAATCTTTTAATCTTGAAACCTTGTAATCTTCGTGATCTTGCAATCTTCGTAATCTTGTAATCTTCTAATCGTATACTTATGAGTATTATACTGGAATGCCTCTGGTGCAACAAACAATTCGCCTTGAAAGACGAAACCATGGCCTCTCAAAAGCATTTCTGCCCGGAATGCCGGAGCGAGTTGGCCGTCATAAAAAAGGAATCGCTTCCTAAAGAAGAACCTCGGCAGGAAAAGATGCCCGCGTCCGTTACAGAGGCCCCGGAAGACGTGCGCAAGGCGTTCGGAGATAAAAAAGCAATCATCTCCGGAAAATACATCGTCCTTAAAAAACTCGGACAGGGCGGCATGGGCGCGGTTTTTAGCGCGTGGGACCTGTCGCTGAAAAGATACGTAGCGCTTAAAATGATCCTGCCATCCCAAACGGAAGACTCGGGCTCAAAAAACGAATTCGTCAAAAGGTTTATCCATGAAGCGCAGACGGCCGCACGGTTGATTCACCAGAATATCGTGCAGATATACGAGGTGGGCCGGCATGAAAACAACCATTTCATCTGCATGGAATACGTTGACAGCGGCACGCTTGAAGATTACTGGCAGAAAAAACAATCAGCCGGCAATAAAAAACCTTCAGGCTATGAAAAAACCCGCTTCCGCCTTCCTGATAAAGAAAACATAACCGAATACCTCATGTTGATGAAAGACGTCATAAAAGCCATGGATTACGCGCACATGAACAATATAATCCATCGGGACATAAAACCGGAAAACATTCTCCTCGCCGCAGTTAAATCAAAGGACGCCCAGGGCAAACCCCAATCCACGCAATCACTGCCTTTTATCCCGAAGGTTTCAGATTTCGGCCTGGCTAAAGAGGCCTCTGAAAAAAAACACCTTACCGTAGCCGGCACCGCCGTGGGCACCCCGGTATATATGTCACCGGAACAGGCCAATGCCCTGAAAACCGACAATCGCAGTGATATTTTTTCCCTCGGCTCAGTGCTGTACAGGCTGTGCACCGGCACCGAACCTTTCCGCGGAAAATCACCGCTTGACGTTATGAAGGCCGTTGTAAACAAGGAACCCATTCCGCCGAGCGCGTTAAATAAAGCCGTTAAGAAAAACCTTGAAGTAATAATCCTGAAAGCACTGGAAAAGGAAAAAATACGGCGCTATGCCACGGCCGGCGAACTGGCGGATGACATAGAAAATTTCCTTAACGGCGAACCCATAAACGCGCGCCCCGCTTCAACGCTCCATAAAATAACCAAAACCGTCAAAAGAAACCGGGCCGCTTTTTCCGGCATCGGCATTGCCGCATTTATCCTGATTGTCATGTCCTTATGGATGTACTCAAAAAGCGCCGGCACTGAAAGAACTGCACGGGAATACCTCGCGAAAGCAAATGGTTTTTACGACAAGCAGAACTGGAAGGAAGCCAGGGAATTCTACGCAAAATACCTCGCGCTCAAAAAGGATGACAGTTTCGCACAGGACAGGTCCGAAGAATGCGGCAGTAATATGGAAAAACAGGAACAGGCCGCCCGCCAGCTTGCGGAAGAACAAGAGAAAAAAGCCAAGGCCATTGAAGCCGACCGGGAAAAAGAACGCAAGGCCACCGAAGAAGTACAGCAGGCATGGTTTTTTTACGAAAACGCCTCCAAAGGTTTTTATCGCAAAAACGCGGATATGGACAAGGTGTGGAAGGAAATTGATGACGCAAGGAAAATGCTTGATAACATTCTTTCCAAATACCCCCTTCCCCAGGGATACCTTTACAGGGCCATGATATGGCGCGAAAAAGGCCGGCTTGAAGATGCCGAAAAAGACCTCTCAAAAGCAATTGAACTCAAACCGGATTACGGCCTCGCTTTTTTGATGAGAGGCGTAGTTTATACGGACCAGTACGTGGAAAAAATCCTGCGCAATTCCCTCACCAAGTCAAAACAGCAAAGTGAAAGGCTTATCCGGAATCTTGAAATAAAAGCAATGCTTGACTTCGAAAGCTTCGCGGAAACCCGCTCAAAACTTACAATTCCCGAACAATTTAAGATTTACCAGAACATCTTTGACGCGATGCGGTTCTATCAGAATGACAGCGAAAAAACCATTTCAATGCTTGAGAAAGATTTTGATGAAAACAATTCGGAAGAAACGGCCTATCTTCTGGCGGTATTGCACCTTCTCCAGGATAACACGGACAAGTCCGCAAAGTACATAGAAAAAACCCTGGAAATCAAGCCTATGCACGCCAAGGCATACGCCCAGATGGGCAGAATTGAAACTGAACTGGACAATACCGAAAAGGCGTTAGAACATTACAGCAGGGCTATACAGCTGAATCCTAATCTTGAATCCGCCTACAACAACCGCGCCCTTCTGGAACTCAACGGCAAAGATACGTCCGCCGCCCTGCGCGATATTAACGCGGCAATTCTTCTTAATCCGAACGAACCTTTGTATTACTGCAATCGCGCGGCAATAAAGAATTTCAAGGGCGACATGGACGGCGCGCTGGAAGACTGCGAAACCGCTATAAAAACAGATCCTGATTATGCTCCGGCATATTCAGCCCGCGGCGTCTGCAAGCTTAACAAAAAGGATACCGATGGCGCAATTGAAGATCTAACAAAAGCCATACAAATTAACCCGGAAGATGCGAATTTCTACGTTTACCGCGGCAGTGCCCAATGCCGCAAGGAATACTGGAATGAAGCGATTGAAGATTTTACGAAGGCGCTGAAGCTTGTTCCGGATTCTGTCGAGGCCTATTACAACCGCGGCGCTGCAAAGCAGGAAACAAAAGATTTTAACGGCGCCCTAAGCGATTACGATACGGCAATACGGCTCAAGCCGGGTTACGGCAAAATGCACGCTGATCGCGGCATGGTAAAATTCCAGCTGAATGATTTTAACGGGGCCATTGAAGATTTAAACGATGCAATTGCGTTGGGATTGGACAATGAAGCCCAGATCTATTTCAACCGCGGCGGAATAAAATATGGCCAAAAAGATATTGACGGCGCCGTTGAAGATATGACCGCGGCAATCAATGCCGACCCTGAATACGCGGCGGCCTACGATGCCCGCGGAAGAATCCTGTTCAACATGAATAAACACGCGGAAGCCCTGCAGGACATGAAAAAGCCGTCCAGCTTAATCCCGCACTGGGACCGGAACTGAACCCGATTATCAAACGGATGGAAGATGAATTGAAAAAATAATTATGATTGAATACACCGCATATTCCGATAAATTTCTCGGAGATTTCGTAAAATTCTGGAACGAAAGTTTCGCCGCTGAGCGAAATTTCATCCCTGTTACGGATGAAATTTTCAGGAAACGGGTCATCAACAAACGCACCGCGCTGGAACGTTTTGACCCGAACGGATTCATTATCGCGGTTGAAAACGATAAAATACTCGGTTTCGCGCACGCAGGCATAAATTCAGAGGATTTTTGTTATGCCTGTTTTGAAAATTGGCGCGGCGGCACGCAGGGTTATATCGCCATAATTTATGTAAAACCGCAATATCGGCGCAAAGGCGTAGGCTCCACGCTTATGCAAAAAGCCAAGGCATACCTGAAGGACACATCCCAAATCGCGATTGACGGCCAATGCCTCAATCCCTTTTACGGCAACAGCGAAGGCCCTTTCGCGCCGTTCTGGGGAACCACCGAAGGCATCAGCATTAAATGGATTGACGTTGAAACGCGCGCGTTTCTGTCAAAAAATGGTTTTTCCCCGCGGTACAAGGGAGTTTCAATGGAAATAGACCTCGGCAAATTTGACCGCAATTCGGCTGTCACCGCTTCCGAAGCCCTCACGAAAAACGGTTTCCTTATCAAAACCATGAAACGGTTTTATCCCATACTCGGCGAAAAATTAGACCGGAATATTTCTTATTCTGAAAATTACGATTACGACTGCGTCTTTTGCGTTAAGAATAACATAGCCGCCGGAATAATAACGGTTTATCCCATGAAGGAACTCGGACCGCATAAATACGCGATTTTTGAATTGATAGTACAAGACGAGTACAGGAGCCTCGGCATAGGCCGTGCGCTTGTACTTAACGCACTCGCGGACATTGCGGCCAAAAACGGCAAGACCTGCGAAACGCTCACCCTGCCGGGCCTTTCGCACGCGGGATTTGAATTGTACCGCGATATCGGATTTCAAGCCGTATGCGAATGGGCAATATACTAATGAGTCAGGAGTCTACGTCCGACCTTCATTTTTCATTCTTCATACTTCGTATAGGAGTTGACTAAATATGCGTATTATAAAAAATTTCGCGTGGATTCTGATTATTGCCGGATTTGTCGTACTGGCCGTGCTTATATACGGCCGGAAGAACCGGCATGACGGACATACTGCGCCTAATCCGAATCTTGCAATAGAAACCGTTTCGCAGGCGGATTTTGAGGGGAGATTGGCCGCGCTTAAAGGCAAAGCAGTCCTTCTTAATTTCTGGGCCACGTGGTGCCCGCCCTGCGTGGGCGAGGTGCCGGACCTTACAAAACTGCATGAAAACTATTCGGCAAAAGGCCTTGTTGTTATCGGCTTTTCCATGGATACAAAACCCGCGGATTTTGTGCGGGAATTCGCGGCTAATCTCGGCATTGACTATCCGGTATATTATTCGCAGGAAGCGGAAACCATCGCGGTCAAATACGGTTTTACAAACGGCATCCCGTTTACGGTAATATTTGATGCCGCGGGAAAACAGCAAAAAACGTTTCTTGGCGCGCGGAGTTATGAGGACTTCGAATCCGAAATTCTGCCTTTACTGCCGGACAAAATGCCGCCGGAATCCCTGCCCCCTGTCGGAACGGCCGCTGATAAACACGAGGAAAAATACGACGTAAAAGTCGCCATCGTCGGAGCGAAATCTGATGCGCGCACCATCATCCTTATTGAAGCCGCGGAAACAGAATCTGCCCTGACAGGATTGAAAGCGGTTATAAAAGTTCTTGACCCGGCAATTCCCGAAGACAAAAAAGCCATAGAAAAGGATTTTCTGGAAATAACCGACACCCCTACCGCCCATGCCTGCACCAATGAAACCTGCTTCCCTCCGACAACGGATCCGGCGGAATTGAAGAAATTCATCCAAACGGCGTTCAAAACTAAAAATGAAGAACGAACGAGGTAGCGAACAGTTGGTAGCGAGTAACGAGGACTACGTACGGTGGACGAAGAACGGGATGAGGGACGCGAAGCTCCATAACTCTTAAACGCTTAAACCCCTCTCACCCGGTAACCCCTCAACTCCTTAACTCCACAACCCTAAAGCCCCTTAACTCTTTACCCGCAACTGCCAAAATGACATATGCAATTGGGCATGTTTCAGTACCCTGCATATTGGGCGCACAGACCGCACGCACAACCCCTTGCTAATCATGCCGTTACGCACGCCCGCAACGGGATGTTTTGGCATATTTTTTGCTCTCTAATATCCGTATGCGTAAGCCCGCATATTTCAAGGCGTGCGCAGACATATTTTTAAGGAGAATTTATATGGGAAAAGTAATTGGAATTGACCTTGGAACCACGAATTCCGTGGTAGCTATATGGGAAAACGACAGTGCTACGGTTATTACTAACGCTGAAGGCAGTAGATTAACGCCTTCTGTCGTCGGTTTTGCCGACAGCGGCGAACGTTTTATCGGCGGCAGGGCCAAACGCCAGGCCGTTACCAATCCGCAAAATACCGTCTATTCCATAAAACGTTTTATGGGAAGGCGGCGCGATGAAGTAAAAGCAGAAGAGAAAATGGTTCCTTATAAAGTTATCGGTGACAATAAGGAATTGGCTAAAGTTGAAATCCGCGCGAAAAAATATACGCCTCCGGAAATATCCGCCATGATTCTTCAGGACCTGAGGGAATCCGCGGAAACCTATCTCGGCGAAAAAATCACTGAAGCAGTAATCACCGTACCGGCATATTTCAATGACAGCCAGCGGCAAGCCACAAAGGACGCCGGCAAGATAGCCGGTCTTGACGTTAAACGCATCATCAACGAACCTACAGCCGCAGCTCTTGCGTACGGGCTTGACAAAAAGAAAGACCAAAAGGTCGCGGTATTTGACCTCGGCGGCGGCACCTTTGATGTCTCCATTCTGGAAGTCGGAGACGGGGTCGTGCAGGTGCTCTCCACCAACGGAGATACGCACCTTGGGGGCGATGATTTTGACCACAAATTGATCAACTATGTCGCTGATGAATTTAAAAAACAAAACGGCATTGACCTGCGCAATGACCCTATGGCCCTGCAAAGGCTCAAAGAGGCCTGCGAAAAGGCAAAATGCGACCTGTCTTCCTCTGTGGAAGCCGAAATCAACCTGCCTTTTATTACGGCCGATGCCTCAGGCCCTAAACACCTTGTAATAAAACTGTCCCGCTCTAAATTGGAACAGCTTATTGATGAACTCGTCAAGAAAACCCTCGGCCCGTGCAAACAAGCATTGACTGACGCGAAATTAAAAGCAAAAGACGTGGATGAAGTCGTCCTCGTCGGCGGTTCCACGAGAATTCCCATGGTGCAGAAACTCGTAAAGGATTTCTTTGAAAGGGAGCCGAACAGGAGCGTTAACCCGGACGAAGTCGTAGCGGTAGGCGCGGCAATACAGGCCGCGGTGCTCAGCCAGGAAATCAAGGACATCCTGCTGTTGGACGTTACCCCGCTTTCTCTCGGCGTGGAAACACTCGGCGGCGTGTTCACTAAGCTCATTGAACGCAACACTACCATTCCTACCAGCAAAAAAGAAAAATTTTCCACGGCTGCCGACGGGCAACCCGGCGTGGAAATCCACATACTCCAGGGAGAACGCCCGATGGCCGCGGATAACAGGACCCTCGGAAAATTCATGCTTGACGGCATTCCGTCCGCCCCGAGAGGCGTACCGCAGATTGAAGTGTCGTTTGACATTGACGCCAACGGCATATTGAATGTCTCGGCAAAAGACCTCGCCACCAATAAACTGCAGTCAATCAAAATTACCGCTTCTTCGGGCTTGACTGAAAAAGACAAGGACAGGATGATCCGTGAGGCCGAACAGTACAAGGACCAGGACCTGAAACGCAAAGACCTCATAGAAGCCCGCAACCAGGCGGATAACCTGATTTACAGGTCGGAAAAAGATCTCCTGGAAGCAGGCGATAAAGTATCCGAAGAGGAAAAAACCAAGGTCAAAGAGGCCGTTGAAAGCCTTAAAAAGGCCAAGGATAAAGACGATATTGACGAAATAAAGAACGCGCTTGAAGAACTTACAAAGGCGAGTTATGCCGTAACGCAGAAAATGTACGAAGAAGCCGCGAAAAAACAAAAAGCCGAACACAAGGCCCCTGAATCGCCCGAAGAGGGCGGCGACGGCAAGGCCGGAGAAGAAGAACCTCCCAAACAAGAATCGGGTAAAAAATCAAAGGGCGGCGACGGCGTAATAGACGCGGAATTTGAAGTGAAATAAACGAATCCGTAGGGGCGGACCTGTGTGTCCGCCCCATCGGTTATATGTGCAATAACCATACATATCTTGCGGCACCATCATGATTCAATTCTTTAATCTTGCCTGCAATATCAATTATTGTTATAATTTTAACCAACTTTATGCGCCGCTCAAAAAAACAAATTGAACTCCTTGCCCCGGCCAAAAACGCCGAAATCGGAATTGCCGCGATAAATTGCGGCGCCGACGCGGTCTATGTCGGCGCTGAAAATTTCGGCGCGCGCGAAAACGCCGGAAACAACCTGTCTGATATAGAAAAACTGATATCTTATGCCCATAAATTTTACGCCCGTGTCTATATAACCTTAAATACCATTTTGAACGACTCTGAAATAGATGAAGCCCTTAAACTTATAAACAAGGCATATTCCATCGGCGCGAACGGCATTATTATACAGGATATGGGGCTCCTTGAATTAGACCTCCCCCCCATACCCCTGATTGCAAGCACGCAGATGAACAGCGATTCCCTTGAAAAAATCCTCTTTCTTGAAAAAATCGGATTTAACAGGGTCATACTGCCAAGGGAATTAACCCTGGCCGAAATTAAGGAAATCGGCGATAAGACTTCAATAGAACTTGAATGCTTTGTCCACGGCGCGTTATGCGTCAGCTACAGCGGACAATGCTATTTGAGTTACGCCGCTGGCGGCCGCAGTGCCAACCGCGGCAGATGCGCGCAACCTTGCCGGAATATCTATTCCCTGACAGATGAAAACGGAAAAATTCTCGTTAAAAACCGGCACCTGCTCTCCCTGAAAGACCTCAACCGCGCGGAATTTCTGAAAGAATTGATTGACGCGGGTATTTCGTCATTTAAAATAGAAGGCCGGCTTAAGGATTCTGCTTATGTGGCAAACATCATAGGTTTTTACCGTAAAAAAATTGACGAATTGATTGACGGAAAAAATATAACCAGGGGTTCTTCAGGGCGCGTTTCATTTGATTTCACCCCGAACCCTTATAAAACCTTCAACCGCGGATATACGGATTACGGCCTGTGCGGCAAAAATGAAAACATGTCGTCAATCCATACTCCCAAATCCCTTGGAGAAAAAATCGGCATTGTTGAAAAAACCGGAAAAGATTATTTTACCCTGTCTTCAGAAAATGATTTGAAAAATGGCGACGGCATATGCTTCTTTGACTCCGAACAGACGTTGAAGGGCTCGCTCATACATAAGATTGATAATAAGAAAATCTATCCTGACAAAATGCATTTCCTGAAAGAAAACACGGTTATTTACAGAAATTACGACAAGGCATTCGTGAAGGCCCTTGAAAAACCGCCTTGCAAACGGAAAATAACCGTTTCTTTTACGCTTGAAGAATCCCCTGAAGGGCTGAAATTGGATATCCGCGATGAGGACGGCAATACCGGGACTTTTTCCATGCCTGTAAAAAAAACCAAGGCCGAAAAAAAGGAATTGGCCGAATCAACCGTCAGAAACCAGCTGTTGAAACTGAATGACACCATTTTTACGTGCGAAAATATAACCATAAAACTGAAAAATATTTATTTTACTGCTTTTTCGGAATTGAACAGGCTGAGACGCGGAGCAATTCAGGATATTTCTGATGCACGCGAAAAAAACCGTCCAAGGCAGACCGTCCGAATATTGGTTAATGACGCGCCTTATCCGCTGAAAAACATAGACTATCTCGGAAATGTGTTCAATAAAAAAGCCGTGGATTTCTACAAACGGCATGGCGCAAGTGTTATTGAACCGGCCGCTGAAACCGGACTTGGCATGAACGGCCGGCTGGTTATGATTACAAAGCACTGCGTCAGGCGAGAACTGGGACTTTGCGCAAAAAAAACCGCAAAGACGCCGGAGGCGCCGCAACGCAATGCCCCTTCTTTATGTTTGCTTGATGAAAACAGACGCAAATATGAATTAAAATTCAATTGTGGCAGATGCAGAATGGAGATACGTGTATTTTCTCATTTTGCTTGACTTTTAACGTTAAACAATGAAAAATACTGCCTATGAGACAGAAATTCCTTTCAAACCTTTCCGAAAAACTCGGGCATTACGTCCTCGCGCCGTTCGCATATCTTTATAATATCATAATGCTGTTATATACCAGCATCAAGGCATTCCGCATTGAACGGAGAAATTCCAAACAAATACCCTTCAAGGTAATACTTCTTCAGGCATACTTTACCGGCATTCAGGCACTTCCCATCATTATCATAGCAGCGCTCGTGCTCGGCATCGTAGTTGTAGTGGAGCTATCCACTATCCTGCCGAAATTCGGCGCCGGTTCTTATGTAGAGCGCCTTTCCATAATTACAATCGTCAGGGAAACGGCGCCCATCATTGTGGCGCTTATCATTATAGGACGCTCCGGAACGGCCATCGCCACGGAAATAGGCAATATGAAGCTGAACAGGGAAGTGGACGTTATGGATTCGCTCGGAATAAACACTGATTTCTATATAGTATTTCCGAGGATTGCCGGCGTGACCTTTGCCATATTCTGCCTGACCATAATTTTCATAACAACGGCTGTTGCAGGCGGGTTTATGGTGCCGAAATTCCTTTCAATTCTTCCCAAGAACGCGCTTTTTTCAAAATTCATCAGTTCAATCTATCTTGAAGACGTAATTGTCCTGTGCCTGAAAGCCGTTTTTTTCGGTATGGCGATAGCGCTTGTAAGCGCGTACCAGGGTTTGTGCGTAAAACGTTCCTTTACCGAGGTACCCAAGATGGCCACCCGCGGCGTAGTTAATTCTATTTTGATGTGTTTCTTCCTGAACGTACTTATATCCCTGTACATACTGCCGGTAAGCGGACTTTAATGAAAAATGCAGAATGAAGAACGATATGCGTTTCCCATGCCCCGTTTCCCGTTTTCCGTTTAAACGGGAAACGGACCACGGGCCATGGAACCCGTCCGTAACCCCCAAACCCCGTAACCCCATAACCCCTTAACTTGTTATGACTGAACATTTCCTTGAACTGAAAAACGTGCATTATGCCGTTGACGGCCGCGAGATCCTGCGCAATGTTTCGCTGAATATCCCGTACGGTTACGGTATTATGCTTGTCGGGAAGAATAATTCCGGCAAATCATCCCTGCTGAAACTATGTGAAGGACAAGCAAACCCCACGGGAGGTGAAATACTCCTGAAAGGCGCCCCCATTGCAAAATTGTCTTATATCCAGCTTCAGAATTATCATAGGTCCGCGGGCACGGTTTTTGAAGGTGGCGCGCTTATCAACAACATGACCGTTTACGACAATGTCGCCCTGCCGTTAAGGTACCACGAGAGGCTTCCCCAGGCCGAAATGCACTCGCGTGTCCAGGCCCAATTGACATGCATGCAGATTGAACAATACGCCGGCCAGCTCCCCGCGGGAGTCCCGGCGGAAGTCAAGGTCCGCACGAGTTTCGCACGGGCATTTATAGCCAATCCTCAAATCCTTTTCCTTGACGAACCCTTTACCCTTCTTGAACCGCAGATGTTAAAATTTATTTTGGTATTGCTGAAAAAATTGAAACATGACAGGAAAACTGTTATACTCGCGGCAATGAATACGGGCAGTTTCCTTGCCGCGCCTTTTTATAAGGAAATAGCAGACGAAGTTTTGATAATCAATAATAATACTATTTCTGAAAGGGGTAAACCGGAGGATATCCGCAATAAACTGCTTGCGGATGACTTTGCTTTCAACGTATGAAGACAAATATTACATCACTTGAAAAAACAGTGGGCATTTTCGCGCTTGTGACAATCGTACTGCTTGTGGCTTTTCTCGTCCTGCAGATAAAAGAAGGCAGGATTTTTGAAAGGACATTCATAATCAATACCGTAATTGACAAGGGCTACGGCCTGAGCAAAGGCAGTAAGGTGTTTTTGAACGGCATTGCCGCGGGTGTCGTTGAAGAAGTCAGCGTCACGGATAATAACATGATCAAACTGTCCATGAGCATCCTGAAACCGTTCCAGAACAAGATACGCAAAGGGTCGGTTGCCGTGGTGGTTGAGCCGCTCGCGCTCGGCAGTACGGAAATCAACATTACGCCCGGGCCGCCCGAAAATAATCCCCTGAAAAACGGCGATACCATCCCGGCTACCATACCTGACAAGGCCTTCGCAAAATTTGAAAACATACCCGATGCCGTCAATACCCTTCTGGATAAAGTCAATACAGTGCTTGACGAAACCACGGGTCTTCTGGAAAACGTCAATACCATTGCGGAATCCATAAATAAACGCGAAGGCAGTCTCGGCGAAATCCTGAATGACGATAAAAAACTGTACAATTCCGTTGATGAACTGCTTGACCTCACCAAACTGACCATAGGTTCCTCTCAGGAAATACTGAAAAAAGTGGATGCCACCGTAGCAGAGGTGGCTGAAGCGTCAAAATCCATACCGGAAATCACCCTTATGGTCAAGGAAGAAATACAAAACCTGAGCGCAAGCCAGCAGAATGTGGAAAACCTGACCACTAACCTTAATGATATCGCTGAAAACCTGAAGCTTATAACGGATAAAATCGTCAAAGGCGAAGGCACGCTCGGCAAATTCATAAACGACCCGTCTTTATTTGACAAGGCAAAAGAAGCCGTGGATTCCACAACAACTATCGTAGAAAGCATCAAGCAGACAAAAACTTTCGTGGGAGTGGACACGGATTACTACAGCACCCGGAAAACGCTTATAACAAGGTTTCACCTGAAGGTTGTCCCAAGGGATTCCAGGTATTTCCTTTTAGGCGGCGCGCTTTACAGCGGCGGAGACGAAGATGAAACGATAACTGCTTCCGCAAAAGAAGACAGCATGCTGAGTTTTGAACCTGAATTCATAATAGCGCAAAAGATTTTTGACAACAAACTGACCCTGCGCGGCGGACTGTTAGAAGGCAAATTGGGCGGCGGCGTGGATTACGCGCCCTGGGGCGATACAAATTATCAGTTCACCATGGAAGGCAGGGACACCTTTGATGACCTGGATTTCAACGAAGGCTTGGATAATTTCCTCCTGCGTTTCAAGGTAAACAAACCTTTTGCCACTTACTTCCACGTTGAGGCCGGAGTAGATGATATTCTTAACGACCCGGGACTTTTCCTGGGCATAGGCTTTGAATACCTGGATGAAGACATTACCAAGGTGGTCGGCCTGATAAGCGCCGGAACGTAACGCAGGCCGGCAAGGTTTACCGGTAACAAAATTGAAGCACTCGCAAAGCCTGTAAAGCCGGACACCTCCCAATGCCCGCCTCTATCAGGGCCCATGCGCTTGAGAAACCCCGATATATATCCGTCCGCCTTCGGTGTTAGCAAAAGCTACTGCCGTCTCGATAATTTCATCGAACTCGGCCAAAGACTGTTTCAATTCGATAGTTTCGGATTCTTTATGGAACAAGCCGGATTACCGGGGTATGGCCGAAAACGATTTATATGCACTAATATGGCTTAAGTATTACAAATTTTTTTCTTGACATTATAGCACAAATGTGCTATAACATGAAGAATGAAGCAGGAAGTGCGAACGAGAGACGAAAGAATAACAGAGTATTCGTTTGGAAGCATTCTATCATACTGCCATCCTATCATTCTTTCGTCTCGTTCTGCCTTCTTCATTTTTCGTATTAGTAATGAGGTTTTTTATGGAAAACGCACATTCTAAATCCCGTGAAAAAATACTTTCCTGCCTGCAGGAATGGATTGACAGCCGCGGCTGTCCGCCGACCCTGAGGGAATTGGCCGAAGCGGCCGGATTCAAATCCACCTGCACCGTCAGGTACCATTTGAAAAAACTCCGCGATGCCGGCCTTGTCCGATTGAAACAGGGCATCTCGCGCGGAATAATGCCGGTAAAAAGGCCTATGGAAATTCCCATACTCGGCAGGATCAGCGCCGGCGCGCCAATTGATGCCATTGAAAACATTGAAGGTTATATCGCCTTTTCGGACATGTTCAGGGAAATCGGGAATATCTTCGCGCTCCGCGTAAAAGGCGACAGCATGGTCAACGCAGGCATCCTTGACAACGACATAGTTTTTATAAGGAAACAGCAGACCGCTCAAAACGGCGAAATCGTCGCCGCACTGCTCGGCGACGAGGCCGTCGTAAAACGCCTGGAATTGAAAGCCAAATCCGTACGGCTTATCTCTGAAAATCCGCGCTATAAGCCCATCGTTTCAAACGACATAAAAATACTCGGAAAAGTAATCTTTGTCCTGCGGAATTATAATACATGAGACGGGGGTGCGGGGTTAAGGGGGTTAAAGAGTTTAGGGGTTACGGAGTTTAGGAGTTACGGAGTTTACCCGCTACTCGTTCGTCGTTCCGTCCCTCGATACTGGTTACCGGCTGCTCGCTGCTGTTATATGACTATTACAGAAATCAATGAAAAAATAAAGGCCGGCGTAGTCTTTGAAGGCGCTTTCATAAAACCTAAATGGTTTTTGTGGAATAACCGCAAATACAACGTCAAGGAAATCCTTTTTCAGTGGAAAAGCGCCGAAGGCGCCGCTGTCATCATCCATTTCTCCGTGTCCGACGGAACCAGCATGTATGAATTGACCTTTAACCAGAAAACCCTTGACTGGATACTGGATAAAACCGCCGTTGAATGATAAACGAAGACGGAAAAATGAAAAATGGAGTATGAAGGAAGGACGTACGAGCAGTTTATAGTCGGCATATAGGGACGAAACGAAACAGCGCGTACCTCTGAAGGAAAGTGAAAAATCTTAAATCTGAAATCTTATATCTTAAAATAGTTTATTATGACTCCCATCCTTCACATAGATATGGATGCCTACTTCGCGTCCGTTGAACAGGCGTGCAATCCATCCCTGCGCGGCAAACCCGTCGTCGTCTGCGGTGAAACTTCCGCCGATAAACGCTGGGGCCGCACTATTATCGTAACTTCTTCCTATGAGGCTCGAAAATTCGGCATTAAAACCGGCATGTCGGTTCCCGAAGCCAAACGGCTCTGCCCCGGCGTGCAACTTGTTTTCGGCAATCCCGATAAATACATAGATACCTCCCTCCAGATCCATCGCATATTTCTGAAATACACGCCCCTAGTGGAACCCTTCTCCGTTGACGAATGCTTCATAGACCCGGCCGCCGCGTGGGATGATTGCCGGCGCATCGCCGGAAAAATGAAAAACGAAATCCGGCAATCCTTCGGCATAACATGTTCCGCCGGCATAGGCCCGAATAAGCTCACCGCCAAACTCGCCAGCGGCATGCAAAAACCAGACGGATTGACCGAAATAAGGCCTGAAAAAATACCTGAACTATTCCAAAAACTGCCCGTGCAGGAACTCTGCGGCATAGGCGAAAAAACCGCGGAAAAATTGAATTTTCTCGGCATAAAAACCGCTGGACAGCTCGGCTCTGCCCGAGAAGGCCTGCTGACAACGCATTTCGGCGTCATCGGCCCGCGCCTGAAACGCATGGGACTCGGTATTGACGAATCGCCTGTCGCGTCTTACTGGGCCGAAAGGATTATCAAGTCCGTCGGCCATACGCATACCCTGCCTGAAGATACCGGCGATATTGAAATCATACGGGCATTCCTGCGCCTTATGGCGGAAAAAGTCTCCGACAGAATGATGGAATACAAACTTATGGGCAAAACCGTATCCGCCGTAATCAGATACGATGATTTTGAAAGCGCCAACCGGCAAACTACCCTGCGCCGGCATACGAACAGCGGCCTGGCAATATACGAAGCGGCTATTAAAATATTCAACGGCTTCCTGCCCCTGCGCAAAAACGTGCGCATGACCGGCGTAAGCGTATCTTCGCTTATGCCCGAAAACAACGAACAATTCCTTTTTGAACGCCTTGCAAAAAACCAGCGGCTTGATAAATTGGTACATGCGCTTAATAAAAAATACGGCGATTTTTTCGTAAAACCCGCGAGCCTGCTTATCGCCGAAAATTTCGGCATAAAAGACCGGTGCGGAATGATAGGACAGCATATATTTGATAAAAATATCAGTAAAAAGTCTTCTTGACAAATACGATTAATTGATGTATAATTTAGATGTATAAATATGATGCTATTAGGAGATGATAGAAAATGAGGATAACCATTGGTATCAACGACCAAACCATGGCGAGACTACTCGCGGTAACAGAGGCCGCCAATAAGACACGGGCAATACAAATCGCCATAACCGAATTTTTGAAGAAAAAAGGAAAAAGCAAGCTTCTTCAACTAAAAGGACGCATCCATCTTGAAGATAACTGGAAAAAACTGAGAAAAGGTGAATTAAATGAGTAATAATGCGAAAGTATTGATAGATACGTCCGTATGGATTGAATATTTCAATAAACCTAAATCCGCCCATGGAAATAATGTCAAAAACCTTATTGAGGCGGATAGCGCCTTTATATCCGGTATAATAATGGCGGAACTCCTGCAGGGCGCCGGAAATACCATGACTTATGAAGAACTGCGCAATGCCATGTTGTTCATGCCCTATCTTGCCGAAAACCAGGCTACATGGGAAAAAACAGGGCGGCTTTCATTTGAACTAAAACGAAAAGGGAAAACAATACCACTTTCGGATTGCATAATTGCGGTATTATCAAAAGAAAACGGCTGTCTCCTTTACACGCTTGATTCGCATTTTAATATAATTCCGGAAGTGAAATTTTATACGGCTTAAATGATTGAAGCTCCCTGTAGCAAGCTACAGGGAATCTCCTCGTCTAAGGAAAACGAATATTGTATTGTGCCTGCTTACCCTGCAGCAAGCTGCAGGGAATTCGCAGGCAGTGACGATTAAAATCGGCACATCTGGATACTCTTTCCCGGACTGGAAAAGAACCATATATCCGGCTAAATTACAGCCTAAAAACTACCTGGCCTATTACCAGCAGGACCTTGGTTTTGACTGCGTGGAGATAAATTCCACGTACTACTCGCTCGTCTCTCCGAAAAAGATGGAAGGCATGGCCAAAAAGACCCGCGGAAACTTCGAGTTTACCGTAAAAGGCTACAGGGGTTTTACGCACGATCCGTTTGATTTCCGCAAGGGCAGTGGCAGGCCTTCATTTGCCGCGGCGTTTGAAGACGTTGAAAAATACAAGTTTTCCATACAGTCGCTGAGAGACTCCGGCAAGCTCGGCGCCGTGCTCCTGCAATTTCCGCCGTTCTTCCTGCCTGCGACGGAAACACGCAAATACCTGTTGGAACTCAAGGAAAAGTTCGCCGGCATCCCGCTCGTCATAGAATTCCGCAACCGCGCCTGGGCCGGACAGGCCAACCCGCAAACTGCCGGATTGGAAGGCAATACGTTTGATTTTCTCCGCAAAAACGAGCTTGGTTATTGCATCGCGGACGAACCGCCTTTGCCATTGCTGATGCCGTTCGTAAACGAAGTAACATCGGACACGGCGTATCTGCGCCTGCACGGAAGGAATATGAATTGGTTTAAGGTATCGGCCGGAGAGCGGTACAACTACCTGTACTCGGACGACGAGCTGACAAAGTTCATCCCTGAAATAGAAAAGATGTCCGGAAACTCCCAAAAGGCGTATATCTTTTTCAACAACTGCCACATCGGCTTCGCCGCCCGTAACGCGCAAAGGATGAAGGAATTGCTGGGCCTGGGCGTAAAAAATACGCTGTTTTGATTAAATGTCCGTAGTCCGTGTTTACCCGTTCACTGAGGCCTTACGTACCGGCGTCTTTTTTTGTTGACATTTATCCGTTTTAGTGTTAGTTATGCCGGTGCTGATGGAATTCTTCCGCTATTGCACGAGGGGTTATTAATTGGAGGAATCTTTATGGGCACAAAACTTAGGGTGATTCTTGTATCGCTGACAATTCTCCTGCTGGTGTCTCTCTCCGTCAACGTGCTGTTCTTCTATAAACTGCTCTCCCAAAAAGCGTCCGATAATTCCATCGCCGTAAAAGAATTTAAGTGCTCTAACGCAGAACGATTTCCCGGTTTTGACCATAATACTGTCGTTTTCAGCGCCGTACCGTTCACGCCTCCGCCAACATCATCTTTTGCTCCTGTAGCTTCTTCAACTCCTGCTTATATAAATTTCATTACCGTGGTCTTTGACAAAAATATCGCCGGGCCGGGCAACCTGAATTGCCGTATCACAGAATTGCCGATTATTTTTACCCCGAAAATCAACGGCGTTTTTGAATGGACTAAGGAAAACACCTTGACATTCAGGCCCGCTTCTCCCCTGCCCGCAGGCGCCGTGTTTAAGGCGAATCTCACCGGCTATGTTGAAAAATTATCCGGTAAAACCCTACGCGATAAAGAAAAAACATACACTTTTTCCACGTCGGCAGTCCAATGCCTGTCCGCGCGGCAGATTGACGCAAATACCGGAAAATCCATAACCGTTGAACTGGATTTCAACGATAGGGTTGACCCCGCAGTCCTGGCCAGGTACATTTCCTTCAACCAGAGAGGCCGAAATTTAAGCTTTAATATCTCTGCTAAAACGCCGGATGATTCCATTAAATGCACATTGCTTGACGTTAATGAAGACATTGTCGGCCTGACAATAAGACGCGGATTCAAGAGCGCCAACGGTTCTCTCGGAACAACTACTACTGTCAATATTCCGTTTTCCGCGTCATACAGCATGCACGTGCTCGGCGTTGCTCCGTCCCGCTGGGACGACAATGCGGCTCACATCAATAGCACGCTCCCCATAGACGTCTCCTCCGCAAAACAATTTACACGGATAACTCCGGAAACCGCTTTTGACATCTCGGGCGGATACGGTTACGCCGAACTAACCGGTAATTTTGAACCCGGTAAAATGTACGAGATACGCTTCCTTCCCGGCCTGCTGAGTAAACCTGATAAAGAGAATTCCGCAATATCTTCTCTTGTTGAAGAGGCCGTGTTCAATATCGTTTTTCCTGATTTTGCGCCGTCCGTCGGATTTTCATTCAACGGCACCTACCTGCTCAAGGACGCTTCCGCGAACGTCCCCGTAACCCTGCTTAACGTACAGGAGATGTCCGTCCAGGTTTCCCGTATATACGATAACAACATACCTTTCCTTCTCGCTGAAAACCGCTGGAGCACTTACGACTATCACATAAAAGGACCGCTCGTGAAAAAAGACGTGCCTGTCGGAGCCGAATTGAACAAGCCTAAAACAATCCTGCTGGACCTGAATGAACTCCTGCGCGGCATTGAACAGCCCCGCGGCGCTTATGAAATACTGATTAAGGCCGGCTCCATGCCGTTGAATAATTATTACCACAATTCGCCGTTTACACTCTACAGGGATAAAATCGTCGTTGTCTCCGACATCGGCATAACCGCCAAGAAATACGGAAACAGCGTCTTCGTATGGCTCAATACGATATCTTCCGCACAGCCCATTGCCGGCGCAGACGTTACAATCCTTTCAAAATCAAACCAGGCCCTCGCGAAAAAAAATACGGACCAAAACGGCGTTGTTATCTTTGAAAATCTTGATATCCGGGACGACCTCCAGCCGGATATAATACTTGCGCAAAAGGAAAACGATTTTACGTTCATAGATTTCCAGGCCAAAATCCTGTCCGTATCCGAATTTGACACAGGCGGCCGGCCCTCTCTTACTAAAGGCTATGAAGCATTCGTCTTCTGCGACAGGGACTTGTACAGGCCCGGTGAAAAAGTACATCTCAAATCAATCGTCCGCGGCCCAAAAACCTCGACGCCGGACAGGTTCCCGGTCATCCTGGAAATCAACCGGCCTGGAAACGTTCTGCTTTATTCCGGCCAATTGCTTCTTTCCGGACTCGGCACAATAGAACATGATTTTGACATACCGGATTCGGCTCTCACCGGCAGGTATCACGTTTCAATAAAAATACCCGGCGATGAACGCCCTGTCGGCTCATATTCTTTTCTCGTGCAGGAATTCGTGCCGGATACCGTAAAGGTTTCCGTTTCCTGCGAAAACAAGGCCTTTATTCCTGGCGAACGAGTCAAGGCCGGCGTAAACGCGAAGTATTATTTCGGCAAGCCAGCGTCAAAACAGCCCGCAAAATTGGAAGTGTTCCTTGAACCCGCCGATTTCGCCTGCGAAAACTATAAAAACTATAATTTCAGTTCCGGGCATGACATTAACGAAGACCGCAAACCATTACAGGCATTTTTTACCGCTTCCGGGCAAACCGATGAAAACGGAACAGCGGCGTTTGAATTTAAAATTCCTGAAAACCTCCTCCCTGCGTCTATGCTGAAATTGCGCATGGAAGCTTCCGTCACACCGCAGGCCGCAAGGGCCGTAACAATCAGGGAATCGCGCATTGTCAATCCCTATCCGTATTATATGGGCATAAAGGAATTAACGGACAGCGCCTCAACCGGCAGAAGTTTCGCCGTCGCCGCGGTATCTCCGGACGGCTCGGCCTGCACGGAAAATACGATTTTTGACGTTACCCTGTTCAAGGTGGATTATTATTATGTCTTTGAGAAAAAAAGCGGCGGCAATTATGATTACAAGTACCACAAAACCTGTACGCAGATAGATTCGGCCAAACTTACGTGGACAAGCGGCACGCAATGGCTGGTTTTTGAAACGGATAAAATCAAGAAGCCCGGCGATTATTCCATAAAAGTCTCCGCGCCTGTTACGAGGCATTCCGCCGCCATAGGTTTCTACAAGGATTACGGATACTGTAACGTCTTTGAAAAACAAAATGAGCCCTATTACCTCAAGCTTGAATTTGACAAGAAAGAATACCGCGCCGGTGAAACTGCCGTGATAAAACTGCCGACTCCTTTTAAGGGAAAGGCTTTGATGACCGTGGAACGCGAAAAAATACTGGCGCATGAAATCCTGGACATCTCGGGCGCAACGACAGAAATACGCGTAGAGGTCAAACCCGAGTACAGCCCTAACGTTTACATATCCCTCCATGCAATCCTGCCGGTCAAATCTGACGCGAACATGGGTTTTTTCAGGGCCTACGGCATCGCGCGCCTGAATGTAAACACGGATAAAAACACGCTTGATTTCAGCGTCCGGGCGCCGGATACTGTCAGGCCGGGCGAAAAACTGGAGGTCAAAATCCAGGCCGGCCCGGATGACATCAAGTGCGAATTCACAATAGCCGTTGTTGATGAAGGCGTTTGCGTACTGACAGCTTACAAGACCCCGAATCCGAAGCAGTTTTTTTATGGCGCGAAAAAACTCGGCATTGACACCGCAGACATTTATTCATACCTTATGCCCGACCTTGACGAAAAGCAGTTAAAAGAAAAACAAAAAAGCGGCGGAGACGACGGCGGATGGGCGGAAGAAGTCCCTGAAGAACTGCTCAATTTTACAATGCCTGTCCGGAATGCCCGGAAAATGACCGCATTCTATCAGGACAAACTCGTCCCGGGCCAGGACGGCCTGGTCTCCGCGTATTTTGACATGCCGGAGTTTTCCGGCGAATTACGCGTAATGGCTGTCGCCATAGGGGCGGATAAATTCAGCGCCAAAGAACTGCACGTTAAGGTAAAAGGCCCAATCACAGTACAGCCCGTAATGCCGCTTACGCTGACGCAGGGCGATGCCGCGGAAATACCCGTCGCGGTTTTCAACAACACAGACGGCCAAAAAGACGTCGTCGTTGCCCTGACATCCAACCAATGGCTCAAAATCACAGGTCCCACGGAACAGCACATTACACTGCAGGCGCAAAAGGAAGACGTAATGTACTTCAGCGTGCAGGCGTCCGGAACAGGCGAGACCGGCACGCTTGACCTCGCGGTATCTGCGGAAGATTTTTTCCAAAAGCTCCATTATGAAATACCCGTAAGGCCGCCAAATCCGTTTATAACCGCTTCAGGCGCGGGCTGTATCGCCATCGCGGAAAACTCGGGCAATACAACAACGCACATTGATTTGTTTTCAGACTGGGTTAAAGGCTCTGCCGAATATTCAATCACATTTTCGCCGGTTCCCGGCCTGCGTTACCAGGCCGCGCTGGAATATCTCAAACTCTATCCTTACGGCTGTGTTGAGCAGACGGCTTCCCAGTGCTTTGCCCTGCTTTATTACAAGGAATTAAAAAATGCCCTCGGCGGGCAGGAAAACTCCGGCAAAATAGACGCCATGGTTTACAGTGGCATAGACCGGCTGTGGATGATGCAAACAGGCTATAACGGCGGATTGTCCATGTGGCCCGGCGGCGGAACTGCCTATCCGTGGGGTTCTGTTTACGCCGCACATTTCCTTGTGGAAGCAAAGAAGAAAGGGTACCGTGTAAATGAAAACAACTTCAACCGGCTTATTTCTTACCTGCGGGAATCGGCATACGATGTTTCGACGGCGGAAGAATATGCCGTTTCCGCTTACACGTTGTACGTACTCGCGTTAAACGGCGAAAAGAATCTCTCCGGAAGGATAAACACCATGCGGACAAACAAAGGAATCCTTCAGCCGTCCGAAAGCCGTCTGCTCGCGCTTGCCTGCCTTTATTCAGGCAATAAAGATGCGGCGATGAGCGAACTCGGCATATACCACAGGGCAACAAAAACGGCGTTTTCCGAAACGAACGGCAACCTGCTTTCGTCAGTAAAAGAAAATTCTCTTCTGCTTATGGCGCTGGTTGACACGTCGCCGGACGACCAGCTGATTCCACAGTTAATTGAAACAATTGAATTAGAAATGCAAAACGGATATTGGGGCAATACGCAGAACACGGCCTTTGCAGTAATGGCGCTCGGAAAGACCGCTTATTTGTACGAAAAACTCCAGTCTGAATACGACGTAAGCATAAAGAGTGCCGGCCGTGAAATCGCCGTGTTCTCGGAAAAAGACACTATCACGCTGGACGGGAATAAATTGCCGAATCCCGCTATTGAATTAAACGCACGGGGCAGGGGATTCCTGTTTTACACGTGGAAGGCATCGGGAATTCCGGCTGGCCCCATAAAGGAAACCGACGGCAGTATGAAAATCCGCAGGAGATTCCTGGACGCGGACGGAAAAGACGCCGACCTTAACAGGCTTAAGGCCGGACAATTACTTATGGTAAAATTAGACATAAGCGCGGACAGCAATATTGACAACATCGTCATCGTTGACATGCTCCCGTCGGGCATGGAAATAGAAAACCCGGCGTTTGAAACCCGGGCAAGAAGCAGTAACGGCAGTAACGGAAACTATACTTTCATGCCGCAGGCGTGCCAGATAAGGGATGACCGCCTGATACTATTCGGCAGTGCCGGCTCGCACCTGCAAACGTATACGTATCTCGCACGCGCCGTAATTCCCGGCGAATATTACCTTCCGCCGGTTTCCGCGGAATGCATGTATACCATAGAATATAAGAGCATCAACGGCGCCGGAAAGGTGCTGATAATGAAATGACTCTAATGTATTGCAAAATATTTAAACTAAAATTTATTTTGAAGCTGTTTGCAGGGCTTGCAGTTTCTGCCGTTATTGCGGCGGCGCTTTTGTATGTTTTTATTCCTTACAACAGCGCGATACTTACAGGCATAAAGCAATCGCAGGTGATTCTTGACAGAGACGGCAACGTGCTCAGAACGTTCCTTACGGACGATGACGAATGGTGTTTTTATGCCGGCCTTGACAGGATGAGCCCCTTCCTGAAAAACGCGGTTATAGCGGCTGAGGATAAGCGTTTTTACAGCCACTCCGGAGTTGATATAGCCGCCGTTTTGAGAGCGGCGTACCTTGACGCTACAAAGTTGAAAATCGTTTCAGGCGCGTCCACTATTCCCATGCAGGTAGTCAAACTCCTTGAGCAGAACGACAGACGGAACGTCGCAAACAAGGTATCGGAAGCGGTAAAGGCGCTGAAGATGAGTTCGGAAGAGGAAAAGGATTTTGTACTTGAACTGTACCTGAACATAGCGCCTTTCGGCAGGAATCTCAGGGGGGCGGAAGCCGCATCGCAATATTATTTCGGCAGGCACGCGTCGGGCCTGTCGCTTGCCGAAGCGACGCTCCTCGCGGGCCTTCCCAAGGCGCCTTCGTATTTCAGACCAGACAGGCATATTGAACGCGCGGTAGAACGTAGGAATTTCATACTGGGCAGAATGTTGGGACTCGGCATGATAACGCCGGAACAGTACGACGGGGCAGTGCGCGAAATACCGGAATTAAAATTACAGCCGGCGCCGTTTAATGCGCCGCATTTTACGAATTTTGTGCGCGCATTATATCCGGACAAAGCGATTATTGTTACGACGCTTGATTCACGCATGCAGGGAATATTGGACAATGCCGTTTCAAAAACGGTCGACGAGAACTACGATTATGGGATAACAAACGGCTCGGGCGTGATAATTGAGAATGCCACGGGCGCCATACGGGCATACGCGGGCTCAGCGGATTTTTTCTCCAAAAAAGACTCCGGGGAAATTGACGGTGTCCGGATGAAAAGGCCGCCCGGCTCGGCCCTAAAACCGTTTATTTATTCAATCGGAATTGAAAAAGGGTATTTCACTCCGGCCGGTGTTTTTTACGACATACCTGCCGACTTTTCCGGTTATTCGCCGGACAATTATGAAAAGAATTTTTCCGGACCGGTCTCTTTGCAAGAGGCCCTGAACAGGTCTCTTAACGTGCCGGCTGTTGACGCGCTGAGAAAAACCGGCGTAAACACCGCAATTGAATTCATGAAAAATTGCGGTGTAACCGGCATAAACCGCGCCCCCGGGTATTACGGGCTAAGTTTCGCGCTTGGTTCCGCGGAAATAAGCCCTTTAGAGCTTTCAAATGCGTACGCTGTCCTGGCAAATTCAGGCAGATTTGTTCCGTACAGCTGCATTATACCGGAAGACGCCGGCAGGCGGACTGAAACGCGGGAGAATCAAGGCAGGCAGGTTTTGACAAAAGAGGCGGCATATATAATGGCCGGATTATTATCTGACGAAAAAAAACTGCCCGCAATGATGAAGGTTGACGGGGGTAAAAAAGTTTATCCGCGGATTGCCTGGAAAACCGGCACGTCATTCGGAAACAAAGACGCCTGGTGTGCGGGCTACAATCCGGAATTTACCATAGTCATCTGGTACGGAAATTTTTCCGGC
The DNA here is from genome assembly GCA_016220095.1 of Planctomycetota bacterium. Taxonomy (GTDB): domain Bacteria; phylum Planctomycetota; class MHYJ01; order JACQXL01; family JACRIJ01; genus JACRIJ01. The sequence goes on from JACRIJ010000111.1 coordinate 27,327, forward strand.
AGAAGCAGTCCGAGGCTTACGGGGACGCAGGTTGCCACGCCTTGTGTTTTTGACGTATTCGCGGAGATATACGCGGACAGAAGCATGCCTGAATGGTACGAAGAGCCCGCAAACGTCAAAACACGCGAAGTCTGCGTCCTGTCGGGCAAGATACCGGAAAAATTTTGCAGGAATTTAGTTACAGACTTATACATACCCGGCACGTCTGCAGAAGAACCCTGTGCGATTGAAAAAGAAGCGCTGATAGACATTGAAACGGGTTATGAAGTATGCGCCGCATGTGCCGGCAAGGAATCAAGAATTGAGAGACGCGATTGTTTTAACTATCCGACTGATGTTGCGGAATACCTGGTTACAACAGGAGCGACTGCCAAAGAGCAATTATTGCCGCCGCACAACCCGGCCTGCCCTGTTGCAAACGTACAGAATAAGATAGAAATCATTTCCCCGCGCGACATGAGCGCTTTTGCCCTGATTAAAGGCATCACGCAGGAAACGCAGGGAATAGCATTAAAGGCGCGGAAAGGCGGGTCGGGAAACACGAAGGTATACTGGTTCATTGACGGCGGATTTTACAAAGAGGCCGGTATACACGAAGACGTATTGTGGAAACCCACCATAGGCGGGCACAGAATCAGTTGCGCGGACGAAACCGGATCCAGCGCCGCGGTTAATGTGGAAGTGGAATGATTTCGTCCTTCGTATCCTGGTGTCTTCGTGGCAGAAAATCGCCGCCGTTTCACACCATTTAAATTGACATTTCGTGCGTTTCTTATAGAATACCGGCATGTTGAAAATCGGTTCGGTTGAAATACAATCAAATATAGTTACCGCCCCGCTGTCAGGATGCTCGGACCTACCCTTCCGCATGATCTGCCGGGAATTGGGCGCGCGTTTCTGCTTTTTTGAAATGGTGGATGCCGTTTCGCTCACGCGTAAACACATCAAGACCATTGAAATGCTTAAAACCATCCCCGAAGATTCGCCTATCGCCGCTCAACTCCTGGGCAAAGATCCTGATATGATGCTCAACGGCGCTCAATTGATTCTTGAACACGCTAAACCAGTGCTTATTGACATCAATAGCGGATGCCCCGTAAGAAAAGTGGTAAACAGGGGCGCGGGCGCTAAACTTCTTGAAAGCCCGGCCGTTCTTGTAAGTATCGTAAAAAAACTGGCTTCAGCCCTGCCTGTGCCCGTTACCGTTAAAATGCGCATCGGTTATGACCAGAAATATTCCCTTGATGATACGCTGGACCTCGCAAAAGCCTGCGAAGACAGCGGCGCAGCAGCACTGTTCGTGCACGGACGTCTGGCTTCGCAGAAATATTCCGGCGAAGTGAACTACGCGGCAATTAAAGCGGTTAAAAATGCCGTAAAGATTCCGGTCATCGGCTCCGGAAATATCCTGAATCCCACGCTTGCTGAAAAAATGCTGGCCGAAACCGGCTGTGACGGCGTATTGGCCGCGCGCGGCGCCCTCGGTAATCCATGGATATTCCGCGAAATAGAACATTTCTTGAAAACCGGCGTATTAATGGAAAAACCCTCCCTGTCGGAAAGGAAAACCGACCTGCTAAGGCACCTGCTGTACATTAAAACCCATAAAACCCCGAGGCGCTCCGGACACATGGGCTTGATGCGCAAGGTGGCATTATGGTACGTAACCGGTTTCCCAAACGCCGCATCCGTGCGCGGCAATATAACTAAAACCAGAAAATACGAAGAATTGGCTGAATTGATTGAACGAATTGGCGAATGAAACAGTGGATTGAATGGAATATTTTTTAACAACAGATTAAACCGATTAAACGGATACGAAAAAGGAAAAGGGGGAAGGCGCGAAGTCACGAAGAACGACCACACCTATTAGCCGCAGCCCTTCGGTTCCTTCAGGATAAAAGAACACAGAGGACACGGAGTTATAAGACTACGCCGCTTCGCCATTGCCAAAAAAGCCGCATCGTTACTCCTCTTAGAAATCAGGGATCCGTTGTCCAAGACTTGATTGCTATTTGACCGTGCTTAGCGCGTTTAACGGCCTTTGCCCGCAAAGAACGATAAGCGACGCAAAAACAGAATACCAAGAATAACGTACACAGTGCTTGTGTTTATTTGTGTTCATTCGTGGCTGATAATCCGCTAAAATCTTCTGTGTTTTTTACCTGCCTGCGCGCACTTGCGTGCCGAAGCACTTCAGTGCGTAGGCACGAAGCCGATGCTTCGCTTCGGCAGAGGCAGGCGCGAAAGTATATTGGTTAGAAACTAATATTGACTTCATACTTCATTTATGTTATATTGCCGCCATGAAATGGGCTTTAATGTGCATGGTATTATGGACACTATCGGAATTTCAGGCCGTTTCCTTCGCGCAAAATAACACGGCCGATACCCCCGCCATTCCAATGGAAAAACAGCTTGGCGACATCATAAAACGGCTTGATTCCGAAGATTGGGCGGAACGTGAAAAGGCAAGCGATGATCTGCGTGAATTGCGCCAGAATAATAGCACACCTGTCATGAAAATGCTCCGTGAATACCTGCCGCATCTGCCCGCAGAGGCAAAAGCCCGTGTCACCGCTGAAATGAATCTCGCCGTTGAAGCCGCTAAGATCAGGGAATCTCTCGCCGTTTTTAACCTTATCATGCCGGAATTTGATATTAACAATTTCGTTATATACAATACAGGCTATTTTGAAAATTCAGCTTTCAGATATGAATATGTCTGGATAATAAAAGAAAATGAAAATACATTAACGTTTCTTACAACAGACATGGAAACGTCGAACTTTCCCAAATTGGTAATTTCAAGTCTTGTTAATAGTCCGGACTACATCCATCCGGCCGACAAACCGCTCCCCGGGCAATATATCAAGACAAGTTTTCCCGAATTCGCAAAAGAAATCCTTTCTAATGCCGTACAAAACGATTTGCAGGGTTATTCGTTTATTTTCGGAAACTGCATACAAATGTCAATGTTTGCATATTGGTCTATGCTGGCAAACGAGGAAAACACGGCCATAAAATTTTTTGAACTTGCAAATAAATCACGTATTGCTGCAAATAACTCCGAAAGTTTTGAAGACTTATTGAACGCGTATGGAGCGATCTGCCTCAAAATACAAGCATTACGAGACGCATCAAACGGCGTACTGCGCGAAACTCTTGTCAAAAAATGGAATGTTATCAACAAACTGACCGGCTCTCAGGAAAGCGCAGAAATGGTCTCTCTGTATAACCAGCTCATCGCGGAAGATGCTGAATGGATTGAACCGGAATTTCTTATGGCCTTGAACCCGGAAAAACAAGCTGAATATTGGCTGTTTAAACTTCGTGACTGCGGCAAAAGCCAATACCTGCCGAATTCCTTTCTTGACACATCTTATATTGCTGAAACGAAAGAACTGCCGGAGGAACTCCCGGCCGGCGACCCGGTTTATGAATTGCTTAAGCTGGGATGGCACGCGGTCCCATTACTCATTGACCATTTTGAAGATGAACGGCCGACAAGGCAAATAGCAAAACTTCTTTATAGAAGACTTCCTGTTCCTTCCGATTTTCTTCAGTCCGAAAACAATGAATTTCTTCTTAGTTATGCCGATTGTTGTCACATAATTTTTGAAAAAATACGGGGCAATGTCGGTCCTTTTCAGTTTATGAAAAACGGTTTCGCACAATCCTGCAAGTCATCCGCGGCAGAATGGTGGAAAAAGAACAAAACTACAGCTCCTGCCGCATATTACCTTGGATTACTTCTGGATAAATCATCAAATTGCAATATTGGCATGTTAATAGACGGCATTCTGCGGACAGACAAAGACAAATATCTGCCTGAATTAATGAAAATAGTACTGCGGAATGACGAGCTGAATTTCAGAAAAGATATATTCCTGCAGGCAATGGCCCCATACCTGACAAAAGAACATGTTGATTTCCTTAAACAAGCCCTGCAAAAAGAATTTGTTCCGGTTGTGATAGAAGCTTCACGGATTCTCTGGCTTAAGTTCGGATATGATGACGGCGTAAAAATTATCACGGCAAAAATGCTTGAAGAAGCCGGCGGCGGGCAACAGCTGTGGACATATTATTTCAATACAAAACCGGCCTTTGAATTGCTTGGAATGACCAATAAAGTTTACGTACTTGACGCGCTTGCCGTCCTGTCAAGAAACAAAGATACGGCCATTCGCGATTTTGCAACACGGGCGCTTTCTGAATTCCCTGCCAAAAAATCAACTGATTAGTATCTTATAGAAACTTCACAACTGACCCTCGCATTTCCCTTTCTTTCTTCTTGTTGACAACTTATCAGCATTTTGTTATATTGGAATTATTCCAATAGAACAGAAAGTATTTATGGGGCAAATTTTAATATAAATCCATGAAAACAGATTCTCGAAAAGCCGACAAACGGTTCCACATCGTCGCAATGGGCGGTTCGGCGGACAGCCTTGACGCATTTAAGAGATTTTTCGCCGCTCTGCCGGCTTCAACAGGGATGGCTTTTGTCGTAATAACGCATTTAGACCCGACACGAAAAAGCCACATGCCGGAACTGTTCAAAAACGTCACCAAAATGCGGGCAGTCCATGTCAAAGACGGCATGCCTGTATCCCCAAATAAAATTTTTGTAATCCCTCCTAACAGGAACATGTCAATTCTCAAGGGAAAATTCAAATTGTCCGCCCCCTTATTGGTCCGGGGATTGAGGCTTCCTATTGATTTTTTCCTTCAGAGCCTCGCAAAGGAACAGAAAGAACTCTGCGCGGGCATAATATTTTCAGGCATGGGAGAAGACGGCACCGCCGGATTGAAAGCCATAAAAGAAAACGGCGGAATTGTTATGGCCCAGGACCCGGATTCGGCCCCCTACAACAGCATGCCCCTCAGCGCCATAGAAACCGGCCTGGTTGATTGCACGGCCCTGCCGGAAGAATTGCCGTTGAAACTGCTTGAATACGTAAAACAATCTCCCGACACATCCCTGGAAAAATCGGCCTTTCCCGAATTTCCGCCCGGCGCATTGCAAAAAATTTACGCATTTTTACAGGCAGAAACCGGCCATGATTTTTCGTCTTACAAGAAAAGCACCTTTTGCCGCCGTGTCCAGAGAAGAATAGGCGCAAGCCAGACTGGCGGGATAGCCGGATATCTAAAATTCCTGAAAAAAAATCCGCAGGAAACCAATACGCTTTTCAATGAACTACTGATAGGCGTAACCAGTTTTTTCAGGGATCCGGCATCATTCGCAGTCATGAAGGATTTGATACTGCGCATGCTGAAAAAAAATACGGCAAAAAACGAACTTCGCATCTGGATTCCAGGATGTTCAACAGGCGAAGAAGCGTACTCCATGGCAATAGTAATAAAGGAATGCCTTGACGAGTTGAAACGTCCGTCCCTTCTAAAAATACAACTGTACGCCACGGACATCAGCCAGAACGCCATCAATATAGCCAGGCAGGGGAAATACGGCCCCGACATCGCTTCCGGCATTACGCCGGAACGGCTGAAGAAATTTTTCATAAAAAACGGCCTTGGATATGCGATAAACGGCCCTATAAGGGATATGATTATCTTCGCCGAACACAACATAATCAAGGATCCGCCGTTTATTAATCTTGATATCCTGTGCTGCAGGAACCTTTTCATTTACTTTAACGCGGATTTGCATAAGAAACTTCTGCCGCTGTTCCATTACGCCCTGAATCCGGGCGGCGTATTGTTCCTGGGCGCCTCTGAAAGTATCGGTACATACTCCAATCTTTTTGAAACCCTGGACAATAAGTGGAAAATTTTCAGGCGTACGGGCTCTTTTTCGGACCGCGCCGTTTCATCCGCCGTTTATTCAGCGCCGCTTTCCAGAAAAGATTCCGAAACGGGAAATTCTAAAAAATCAAACGCCGCGCAGGGCAACGGTAATTTTAACCATGTACGAAATATATGCAAAACGGGCTTCATCCCGGAAACCGTCAACCTGGACCTCGTACAAAAAACATTGCTTGAAGAATTCGCCAGTCCGGCCGTGCTTATCACGCCTTCCGGCGACATTATTTATGTAAACGGCCGAACCGGCAAATACCTCGAACCGCCCGTGGGCAAGGCAACCATGAACATCTTCGCCATGGCCCGTGAAGGATTGCGCGCCGGACTGAACAGCGCCGTACGAAAAGCCGACACGACGAAAAAAGCGGTTGTCATCCGAAATCTGAAGGTTAAAACAAACGGCGCTTTTCAAAAGATAGCCTTGACCGTAAAACCGTTCAAAGAATCGCAGGATATGCGCGGCTTGCTGCTCGTCATATTTGCGGAAGAAACCGGCATCAAGACCGTAACGCCGAAAAAATCTAAAACCGGCAAACACCCGAAAAGAACCAATGTGGTTGAACAATTGAAAAATGAACTCGCCTTCGCAAACGAACACCTTCAGCTTTTCAAGGAGGAAATGGATGCGTCTCAAAAGGACCTCGGCGCCTCCAACGAAGAACTCCAGGCGATGAACGAAGAATTGCAATGCACGAACGAGGAACTGACCACGTCAAAAGAAGAATTGCTGTCCCTGAACGAAGAACTCGCGACCGTCAACGCGGAAGTGCAGGCGAAAAACGAAGAACTGCGCGACGCCCTCCATGAAACCAAAAAAACAAAAGAACAGCAGAGGTTTGAAATACAATTGCTGGAACTTCTCGGCAAATCCAACGAAAAATCCAATTCCATCCGCGTCATTCTCAACATGTTGAAAGAACATACCGGCTTTGACGCAATCGGCATACGCCTTAAGGAAAATAATGATTTCCCGTATTTTGAAACTGCCGGATTTTCAAAAGACTTTATTGAATCCGAAAAATTTTTATGTTCATACGATGAAAAGGGCAGGATCGTATCCGACCGCGAAGGAAACCCGATTCTTGAATGCATGTGCGGAACAGTCATTTCCGGAAAAGCGGATCCGGCAAAAACTTTTTTCACGAAAAACGGAAGTTTCTGGACTAACAGCACAACAAAACTTCTCTCTGCAACCACGGAAAAGGACCGCAACACCAGTACCCGCAACCGTTGCAATAAGGAGGGATATGAATCCGTAGCCCTCATACCCCTGCGTTCTGAAGACAGGATTATCGGCCTTCTGCAGTTGAATGACCGCAGGAAAAACATGTTTGCCAAAGGCATGATAAAGTTCTTTGAAGAAATCGGCGCCGCAATAGGAATAGCATTCGCGCGAATGCAACAGGAAAAAAGGCGCCTGGAACTGGAACAAATGCTTTTCCAGTCGCAGAAGATGGAGTCCATGGGCATATTGGCCGGCGGAATCGCCCATGACTTTAACAACATACTGCTCACCATATCCGGATTCGCCGAGTTGACGCAACTCAGCCTGACAAGCGGAAAATATTCGCAGGAAGAAATCAATAAGAATATCAGGACTATCCTTTCCGCCACTGAGATGGCTAAAAATTTCATATCGCAATTGCTCGGATTCGCGCGCAAAGGCGCGTACAGCATTCAAAACATTGATTTAAATCCTGTCATAAAGGAATCCGTTTCCCTCCTTGAAAAAGGCCTTGCATCTTCAGTACAATATGATTTTATCCTTACGCTTGATGCCGTAAAACACATAAATGCCGATATCACGCAGATATGCCAAATTATACAAAACACGGTAATAAACGCCCGCGACTCAATGCCTCACGGCGGAAAAATAACGCTGTCAACCGAGGATGTCATGCTTGAAAACGAACAAATCGGAAAATTCAACACCATCCCGGCCGGAAAATACGTTAAATTTTCCGTAGCCGACGAAGGAACCGGCATCAGCGATGACATTATTCAGAAAATTTTTGACCCGTTTTTCACCACCAAATCGAAAAATAAAGGCACCGGCATGGGATTGGCGGTCGTTTACGGCATCCTGAAAAACCATAACGGATGTATAGACGTTAAAACGGCCGTCGGAAAGGGCTCAACGTTCACGATGTATTTCCCGGCCGTGGAAACCGCGGTTCAAAAGGCAGATATCAAAAATATAGTACCGTTAAGCGGAACCGGCAGAATACTTTTTGTTGATGACGAAGAAAACATAAGAACCCTTATGGCTATCGCCCTGACAAATATGGGGTACGAAGTTACAACGGCATCTACAATTCCCGAGGCATTTGAGCTGTACAAAAACAACAGTTTTTCTCTTGTAATAACCGATCTTATATTGAAGGGTGAAAACGGCGCAGACCTTTTCCGCATGGTCAGAAACTTTGATAAAAATGCCAGAATATGCATTATGAGCGGTTACAGCGACGACAAAACCGTACAGGACCTCTTGAAGTCCGGAGCCGCGGGCTTCATAACCAAGCCGATAGCAATGGTGGAATTGAGTAAAATAATCAAGTCTGTTATAGAAAAGGTTTAGTGTCTTATTTCTTGAATTTCACATAAACAGCATAGAAATTTAAGAATTAAGATTTTTTTAGAATACACAGGGGAAATCTGAAACCTTACATTTTTTTGAAATAAATCCTTCGCAATAAATTGACTTTACCATTAATTTTGTTATAATTATTTGCTCTCAATATACGGAAGCGAGAATTTTTACAAGGGGATAGGCTTTTTATGAACAAAATTCAGCGCGTTATCGCAAGCGTCACGGATAAAACCGGCCTGCCGGAATTCGCCAAAGAATTGGCGAAATTCAACCTGGAAATTATTTCCACCGGCGGCACGGCCAAACTGCTCAGGGAGAGCGGCCTGAAAATAACCGAGGTATCGGATTATACCGGCTTCCCGGAAATGCTTGACGGCAGGATTAAAACACTGCATCCGCGCGTCTCCGGCGGCATCCTCGGCATCCGCTCAAATCCCGACCACATCATCCAGATGCAAAATCACAACATTCTGCCCATAGATATGGTCATCGTCAACCTCTACAGGTTTGAGGAAACCGTCGCTAAACCCGGCGTTACCCTTGACGAAGCCATAGAAAACATAGATATAGGCGGACCTTCCATGATTCGCGCCGCGGCTAAAAACCATAAGTTCGTCACCGTAGTCACGTCCCCTTCCCAATACGCGTCCGTCATTGAAGAACTCAAAAAGAACAGCGGCCAGATATCAGAGGAATTCAACCTTAAATTTGCCAAACAGGCGTTCAAACTGACTTCTACTTATGATACGGCTATTGTGAATTACCTTTTCGGGCTTGACGCGCAGGACAAATTTCCGGAAACCCTTAATATACAATTGGCTAAATCCCGCGGCCTGCGCTACGGCGAAAACCCGCACCAGAAAGCGGCGTTTTATTCGCCTGTTGATATGGGCAACTTCAACCTCGCGCGCGCGGAAATAGTTTCCGAAGGCAAGGAATTGTCTTATAATAATATTCTGGATTTGGACGCTGCCATTGAAATCGCGCGGGAATTTGACAAGCCGGCCTGCATTATAATAAAACATAACAATCCATGCGGCGCAGGCTGTGCGGACAAACTGTCTGAGGCATTCGGCAAGGCGCTTTCGGGCGATCCCGTATCCGCTTTCGGCAGTGTTATAGCCGTTAATAAAACCCTTGACGCCGAAACCGCGGAACTCATGGCCGGTCCGGACAAATTCATAGAAGCCCTCGCGGCGCCGGACTTCCAGCCAACCGCCATAGAAATACTTACCAAAAAACCCAAATGGGGCAAGAGCCTACGCCTCGTTAAAATCGGTCCGTTTGAAAAAAACGCCAAACCGCGCTATGAATTGCGCTCCGCGGGCGGCGGCGTCCTCTACCAGGCCAAAAACGATTACCTTTATGAGCCGGAAAAACTTCATACCGCCACAGTTGAACCAACTGAAAAACAAAGACAAGATTTGTTATTCGCGTGGAAGATATGCAAACATGTAAAGTCCAACGCCATAGTGCTCGCAAAAGATGAAACTATTGTCGGCACTGGCGCCGGCCAGATGTCCCGGGTGGATTCGTCATGGATAGCAGTGCGCAAAGCCGGCGCCCGCGCAAAAGGCGCCGTACTCGCTTCAGACGCCTTCTTCCCGTTCAAGGACGCCCTGGAGGTGGCTCTGAATGCCGGTATTACGGCGGCCATCCAGCCCGGCGGTTCCGCAAGGGACGCGGAAGTCATCGCCCTCGCGAAAGAACACAATATTCCCATGCTTATTACGGGCATGAGGCACTTTAAACATTAGGAGTTCTGTTTTTATGAAATCATTTATCGCTTTTTCGGTTTTAACTGCCATATGCGCGATTTTCGCCGCGCCGGCCCTGACGCAGGACCTGCCGCCCGCGGAACAGCATGTTTACACTGCCCAGGAAATAGCTGAAAAACTCGTTTCAACCGACTTTGCAGTCGTACTGAAAACCCGCGAAGAACTTGTTGCCGCAGGCGCGAAATCACTGCCCGGGCTTCTGGGGGCATTGAAGGACAAGAATTCCGACATACGCTTTATGGCGCTTGAAGTGCTCGGCGAAATCAAAGACCCTTCGGCCGCACCCGATATAATTGCCCTTCTGGACGACAACGCAACAAGCCGGACAAGCATTGCTTCGTCTGCCGCAAAAACCCTCGGCAAACTCGGTTACAAAGAAGCCGTTCCGAAACTCGTTGCCGCTCTTAAATCGCCTGACATTGATTTGCGCTACGAATCCATCAAAGCGCTCGGCATTATCGGCGCGCCCGAGGCAGGGGAAAAATTGGCCGATATGCTGAAAAACAAAAACGATTATAACGCAAAAACAATGGACGGCCATTCCCAGATATGCGCCATTATAGAAGCCCTCGGAAATATCCCTCTTGACAAAAAATGCAGCATAATGAAATTGATCGGAGAACAACTCGCCAACGGCAGGACTGAAATTGAATCCGCAACTGAATTATCCGTGTCCTATTATGCCGCGCAGGCACTGAAAAAACTGACCGTTGACTATCCGCAGGAACAGGGAACTGAAAATACGCCGGCCAATCTGCTTCCGGCCAACCCGCTGGCCGGAAACGTTGAAACCGTAAAAAAAGCCATTGACGCCTGGATAACCTGGTGGCATAGAAACCGCCCGGAAATAGAAAAGAAAAGCAAGGAAGAAAATGAACCGCCGAAACCCGAAGGCCCTATAGGCCCGCCTGCACCGCCAGCGCCGCCCAGCGAAAACAGCACTCCCGCGGCGCCTGAACAGCCGAAACAACCCGAACACCCAACCCCTCCGCAAACGCCGCAGGAACCCAAAACTCCGCCGGCACCGCCCGAACCCCCAAAGGCGCCCCCGACCCCGCCTTCCGACAAAAAATGAGATTTTTGCCGGAATCTTCCAATCTGCAATCTTTTAACCTGTAATCGTCTTATGTATTGTCTCGGCATAGAAACGTCCAGCATCATCGGCAGTGTTGCGCTGTCTGAAGATAGCCGAATTATAGACGAAATATCCTTTGAAAAAGGCCTTATACACGGCAGAGAACTCATACCAAACATCAAAAAAATACTTTCCAGCCGCAATTTGCCCCCGGAAAAAATCGGATTGGTCTGCGTAAGCCAGGGGCCCGGCTCTTACACGGGCCTGCGGGTAGGAATGACTACAGCGAAAATTTTTTCATATTCGCTGAAAAAACCGCTGATTGCCGTTCCCTCGCTGGACGCGCTCGTAATGAACGCGCCTCTTGATTACGATTATGCCTGCCCTGTCATGGACGCGTGCTGGGACCAGGTATATTCCTGCGCCTACAAAAAATCCAAAAACGGCTGGCAGAAAAACGGCGAATACTCCATTTTGCCCGCTCCGGAAACAGCCGATAATATTCATAAAGGCGCCTTTGTTTTCGGCGATGCCCTGAAGAGATTCAGGGATGTTTTTGAAAAAAAAGGCCGCTTCATAATAGGAATTGACGACGCCATCTGGTATCCCAGGGCGCGCAATATCTGCCTGAAAGGTTTTGAATATTTCAAAAACGGCAGGCATGATGATATTTTGAAAGTTGAACCTATGTATTTAAGGCCGGCTAAATTATGAAAAAATACAGGGTCTGGGCGGAAGTCAGCCTGCAAAAAACCGCTGAAAATATGCGGCGCATCAGGAATGTAATAGGCCCGAACGTGCGCATCTGCGTTGTGGTAAAGGCGGACGCATACGGACATGGCGCAGTGCCTATCGCCAAAACCGTGCTTGAAAACGGCGCCTATATGGTCGCCGTGGGAGATTCCAATGAGGCCATAGAACTCCGCGAGGCGGGCATACTTTCCCCGGTAATAATACTCGGCGCACTGATTGAAGAAGAGATCGGCTGGCTCGTCAGCTACGACATAATTCCCACCGTGCATTCACTGGAAATCGTCAAACGGCTTGACGAAGAGGCAAAACGGCAGAATAAGAAACACGCCGTGCATATCAAAGTGGATACCGGCATGAGCCGCCTGGGCGCGTCTCCGCAGAGGGCCGTGGAAATCGCAAAAATGATCAGCGCCTCGGAACATCTCGTGCTGGAAGGCATCTCAACGCACCTTTCATCAGGCGCATTGCAGGACCAGGAATTCAGCAATAAACAGATAGAAATTTTTTCAGGCGTAGTTGATGAAATACAGCGCCAGGGCATACAAATACCCTTCTGCCATGTAGCGAACAGCGCCGGAATATTCAAACTCCCTCATTCATATTTCAACATGGTCAGGCCCGGCATCGCGGTTTACGGATTGTACCCCGACAAGAAAAAATCGGAAGAAACCGGGTTGGCGCCGGTGCTCGCGTTAAAAACGCAGATCACTTTCCTCAAGGGAGTCCCCGAGGGAACGCCCGTAGGATATAACAGGACCTACACGGCGAAAAGAAACACATGGATAGCTACACTGCCTGTGGGTTATAATGACGGATATCCGCACCGGTTGTCAAATAACGCCGAGGTGCTCGTAAGAGGCCAGTTAGCGCCCGTAGTCGGCACTGTCACGATGGATTACACCACCGTAGATGTAGGCCATATAGAAGGCGTGGATGTCGGAGATGACGTCGTGTTGATAGGCCGCCAGGGAGACAACGAAATAAGCGTGATGCAGCTCGCCGAACGTGTCGGTACCATTCCGTATGAAATCACATGCCACCTCGGGAAACGCGTAAAACGCGTATACGTACAGTAGGGTCTAAGAGGCTGGAGTCTGACGTAGCAAGTCGGGACTCCCGACTCAGGACTTCGTCCCGTCCTTCATGCTTCATTTTTCATTCTCCCTTCTTCGTCTACTCCCACGGGTCCAGTTCTTTCTGGCCTTTGCAGGTTTCTTCCTGGCCACAGTGTTCGTTGGTATAAACGTATTTTCCCATGCCGGACCTGATGACAATTTCAAGCGCCTGCCTAAGCGGCCCTGCAGGATGCCTATTTTCCAGGATATCAATATTAAGCGTTTTAGCCGCATTGTCAACCATATCGTTCAACATGGATTCAATGCCGGTCTGCGGCTTCAGGATGTACCTGAACCAGGCAACTTTCTTCATCGCCGGCCATTTTGGAGGCCTGCTGTCAAACTTGATATTTCCTTTTACGGTTACAGGCTTGCCCGACACGCCATTATCGCAGTAGAAAAAGCTTCCGCATTTTTCGTACTTGTGAATTGACCTTTTCAAAATGCTTTTCAACGAATTCTTTATGCCCGGAAATGCCTCCTTGGCATCTGTTGCGGAAGCGCCGAATGACTGCATCGCTATGGCAACCATCCAGGAAATTTCATCAAGCATGCCTTCCGCTTTCATGCCTTCCACTTTAAGCTGGTAAACACCCATATTCGTACCCTTTCAAATCTTTAACCCTGTTCCCTTGGGCGTATATAATACCAAAAAAACGCCCGAAAGTCAATATGCAATAAAAATTTATGTAAAAAAAATTTTTAATATATTTTAAAATATCGCTTGACTTTTGACGCCGGTATTTATATAATCACTGCAGTGGGTATTCGGAAAAATCAACATCGTTGAAAGGGATTTTTGTCGAGGTATATATATGAAATCCGTTCTTTCGGAGTATTTTATGCAAGACGCAATTTTTACGGAATTCTATAAAGCAGTTCTTAACAGCCTTTACGACGGAGTATATTTTATAGACAACACCAGAAAAATCACTTACTGGAATAAGGGCGCGGAAAGGATTACCGGATATAACCCTACTGAAATTATAGGCACTTCATGCGCGAATAACATACTAAAGCAGATAGATAAATCCGGTATCATGGTTTGTTCAAGAAGTCTCGACAAAAATGATTCCGGATTCTGCACGGGCCAATGCCCTATCGTCAAATCCATCCAAAACAGGGAACATACCGAAAGAGAATTGTTTTTCCACCATAAGAACGGCCATAAAGTGCCGGTTCTTCTGAGAACCGCCCCGATCACGGATGCCGCCGGAAATATAATGGGCGCAACGCAGATTTTCAGCGATACTTCGGAAAAAATTTCCGCCATCCAGAGGGCGGAAGAACTGCAGAAACTGGCATATATTGACCCGCTCACCGGCGCCGGCAACAGGCGTTATACGGAAATTATCCTTCACGAAAAACTGGAGGAATTTCACAGGTACGGAATGCCATTCGGCGTGCTGTTTATTGATATAGACCACTTTAAACAGATAAACGACAGTTACGGCCACCTGGTCGGAGATGAAATGCTGAAGATGACGACAAAAACCATGCTGAGTAATATACGCACATTTGATTTTATCGGCAGATGGGGCGGCGAGGAATTCGTGGCAATTATCCTGAATTCCAATGAAGAAATGCTCTATTCCATAGCCAACAGGTTCAGGATGCTGACTGAAAGAACCTGCCTTACCGTTGAAAAGAAAAGTGTAAATATAACAATTTCCGTGGGCGCAACGATTGCTAAACAGGGAGATACGATAGAATCCCTCATTCAATGGGCCGATGCGCTCATGTACCAGAGCAAGGCGCTGGGACGTAATTGCGTCACCCTGAGGAATAAACCGTGAGCAGTGGCCCGTTTAAATAGGAATCGTAATCCGGGTCCCGAATGACGTCCTTCCTCTTCATTTTTCATACTTCATTCTTAGACTCCGCACACCAGCAGGAAGAATCCGGCCTTTTGCCACGCCTTCATCATAATATCGTATCCGATGGTTTTTCTGCCGTCATGCCATTCAATAACAGCACATCTGTATTTTTCGCTGTAACCCGAAATGACAAAAAAGTGGAAAACGTCCTCACCTGCTATTGCGGGCATTTTATCCGCGGCGAGCGTATTTATTTCCAGCATGACTATAACGGGCCGGCCGGCGTTAATATGGGCATTCAATGATTCAATCGCGCCCGCCTCCTGGCGCGCGTCAAATCCCGCCCTGCGCGCGGATAAAAGCAATTCTATGGACGGCGTACCCTTGCCTGATTTCCGGATAAATCCGTTTCTGATTTCTCCGGGAGAAGACGGTTTGCCAAGGAATGAATACATTGCCGAAAGCGCCTCCGCGGCGCAATCTCCTGACGTGTCCGATTGCGGCAGTGTTACGCCGTTAATTATATGGAAATCCGGGCCGGCGTTTTCGGGTAACGCCGCCAAATCCAATTGCAGAGAAGAACATCCAATAACGCTCAATACGAAAATGAAAAATGGAAAATGAAAAATGAATGTATTTACCCGGAATTTGTAAAGGATTTTTTTCCTGTGCATTGTTAATTTGAATAAGAAATTTCCATCAGGAAATTTCTTATGGCCAATCGTAACCTTCCACGATATTAAGGAATATGTATATCAAGAGCGCGATGACTACCAGCGTATATCCCGTAGGATCCGTAGTGCCGCCTATCTGGAGCTGGTTGATGTTCTGTGAAATTACGGCTATATCCTCATCAGAAAGCTGTGACATTACCTGTTCAATCTGCGCATCGGTGTAACCGAGTCCGGATAATTTCCCCTTTAACGCGTTTAAATTCGCGGCCATATCCGCATTTGCAACCGTATCTGATGCCGCGGGTTGCGGAATCTGCACGGGATTCTGTTGCGGCTGGTCCGCAAAAATTTGCATGGGATTAATCAGGCACGTACAGAAAACCGCGGTGATAACAATGGTATTTTTGATGAAAAACCAGACCATTTTCATATCTCCTATTTAATTTCTTATTTATTGAATTATATGAAGAACGTGAGTTTTGTCAAGGAAAAACATTTAACGCAGTAGCGAGTAGTGAGTAAGGAGTAGCGAGGGACGACGATAAAAGGCGAAAGAAAAAGAGAAAATTTGAATTACAACCGCTTCCTCTTCCCGCAAATTTTACGGAGTAAAAATTTGTAAAAAATACTTGACAATTCCCTGAAATATGATATAATTCTACTGTTATGGAACTATCAAACTACGTTAAGATATTTAAAGCTTTATCAAACGAACAGCGGCTAAAGATTTTTCTCATGATTCATAAAGGCTGTTGTGAATCAAAGGATAAAGGAAGTTCGGAATTCCTGATAGAAGACAAAGGCTGTTGCCCTGTAGCAGGAGTTCTTGAGAAGGCCTTTACCAAGGTATGCGGATGCATGAAACTTTCAAAGTCAACGATCTCGCATCATTTTAAGGAACTCCAAAACGCGGGACTTATCACCTGCGAGCGGGACGGACAAATGTACCGTTGCAAGGTCAATGAAGAAGCGGCCGGTTTTATAAAAGATTTTCTGAAATAATTTTTTTGTCTTAATTGTTCGATAGTATCAAAACAATAGAATGAAAGGAGGTGATAACGTATGTTCAATTGTTGCGACAAGGACGGCAAGTCCATTTGCGAACAGCTTGATTGCAAGGTAAAAGAAACCCCGAAAGGCATTCAGGTTGAGATAACCGCAAAAGACCCTTCCAAGACGGAGTCGCTGAAGGCATTGGCAAAGGCCCTTCATGACTTCTGCGGATGCGCGTAGGTACTACGATGTCGGGAAGTGGGCCCGCTTCCCGATATTTTAATCCTACATCATTTAACAGCCGCGTAATTAACAGGGACTGACGACGACTCTTGCCGACAGGGACTCTGAGAGACCTTGATGAGACACGAACGAAATGGAAAATCGAGAATGGAGCACCAAAAATCCCGCAATGCGGGATTTTTGGTGAGTGTGAGTATTGAGTACTTAGTAGTTAGGCGCCAATTTTGCGCAAGCGCAAAATTGGTGGAGGCGGGGGGAATTGAACCCCCGTCCCGAGACACTTCAGCAGGAGCTTCTACGCTTGTAGCCGGTAATTTGCTCTCGCGCCCGGGCCCCCTTCCGGCAAGGTGCCAGTCCGCCAGCTTAACTTTGAGTTTCGCCCCTCAGGCGTTTAGCAAACCCTCAGGGCTATCCCGCAGTGATACGTCGCCATGCTCCCGCGGGAGGGGAACACGACAACGTTACAGCTTAATTACGCTGCAAATGCATACGCATTGTCTGCGTTTATATTTTTGCCAGGTGTTTTACGGGGCCTCCTGACAACCCCGAAGCGCCGCTTTCTGCCTCAATCTGTCCGGTCGAATCCAGTTCGCCCCCTCTTACAGCCGCTTACGAACGCAGTGAGTTAGCGGCTGTTAGATCCTGAGCATTGCGAAGGACTCACAATGCCTATTATACCAATATATAATTGAATTGTCAAATATGAATTAAAACCCTGCTTTGTGATTTCATTCTCGTTGTATCATCCGTCGTCCCTCTGTACTCGCTACCGGCTACTCGCTACTTCGTTAAATGTTCTTCCCTCTCATCGCCATTCTGATATGTTTATCAGATTCTTTCTTTTTCATATCCGCGCGCTTGTCGTAGAGTTTTTTGCCTCTCGCGACGGCAAATTCAATTTTCGCAAGGCCTTTTTTGAAATACAGCGCTAAAGGCACGAGTGTCTTGCCTTCCTCGGCGGTTTTGCCAAGCAGGCGGTGTATCTCGCTCTTGTGCAGGAGCACCTTGCGCGGCCTCTTGGGTTCGTGATTGGCAAAATTGCTCGCCTGCGCATACAAAGCAATCTCCATATTGTAAATAAACACCTCTCCATTGCTTACCCTGAGATAACCTTCGGTTATGCTGGCATTGCCGTCGCGGATGGATTTCACTTCGGTTCCGCGCAAGGACAGGCCGCCTTCGTATTTTTCAAGGATTTCGTAATTGGCAAAGGCCTTTTTGTTTTTAACAACGATTTTTATGGCATCCATATTGGATTTTAATTCCTAAAGCAATACAGAGAACGACGACGATTATAAACAGGAACTTGACGAGACTTTTAAGAGACACCTTACGAGGATGATAGTGTACAAGAATGACAGGTGATAGTACGTCCGTGACCCGTTTTCCGTGGCCCGTAACCCGTTTACACGGGAACCGGGAAACGGGCAACGGGAACCGGACAATGTCCTTCATTCTTCATTTTTCATACTTCATGCTTCGTAATCAACGCCGGACGTCGAGTTTTTGGCCGGGGCCGCTGTCAGAAGCCGAGCGTATTATATATTGCTCCTGCGAATTGGGGTCAAAACCTTCCTTAAAATCTGAAAACATGATAGTGTAATTGCCGTTTGCATCCGTTTTAATCGGGCCTGCCACGGGGTCCGAAAAATCGGTATCATCAACGGTATAAACATACAAATCCGATTCAGGCACGTTGACAATCTTAAAATTATCAATTTTCTCAAACGATTTATCGTCAGGCGCGGACTGTGGTTTTGTCAGGCCGGAACTCGTATAAAATACATTGCCGCTGACGAAAGCCATATCATCGCTGTCACTGGTTTCTGCTGGTTTCGGGGCCGGGGATGATTCCGGGGCCGAAGACGAAGCCTGAGAAGAGTTGCTTTCTCTTATTGCTGTTGAAGAAGCGCCGCCTCCTCCGCCGCAGGCGGGAAGAACAGCCAATCCTGTAAGCACTGCGGCAACTAAAACAAGGCGTGCTATTAAATTATTTTGAAACATGCTGAAAAAACCTCCATGATAAATGTAATTTAACAACCGCAAAGCGCGATTTATTTGGCTATAAATACGCCAAACACATCGCCGCCTATGAATTCACCGCCTGTTGACATGTCTATTGTCATTCCAGTATTAAGTATCACAAAGAACTTGCCACCGGCATAGCCGCCCATGGTGCCAAGTTGCATGCCGGCATCCGTATTAACAGAAACTTCCGTGCCAACAAGCGTCCCGGACATGCTTACATATTGACCGTATACATTCCAATCCGCAGTGGTGCTGAAACCGTCTACGGTCAAATCCGTCCAGACAACAAAGAAATCAGTTCCATCAGAGGCGGCTGTAGGCAGGAATTGCTCGCCAGGATCAGCGTTAATCACTATGCCGGATCCGACCAAAGAACCGTTTTTATCAACTATCTGGCCATAGACGTCCCATTCGCCTGAATTCAAGCCGCCAACCTCGTCTGTCCAGATAACAAGATATTTTGCATTGGTTGAATCATAACAAACGGAAACCTCGTTATCGCTGAGATACGTATTTGCATTAATGGATATTTCCGCGCCAAGCGTGCCTGTCGGCGAAACAAAACGGCCTTTTATTTCATAGTCATTGGTATCGTCGCACCATACTACAAAGAAATCAGTCCCGTCAAAGGCAACGCACTTGAAACCGAAATCAGCGTAACCTGTGCTGATGGCAAATTCACTGCCTACAATGCCCGCAGTGCTGACAAGTTTTCCGTAAGCCTTGCTTTCACCGGTAGAAGAATTAACCTCTTTGAAATACACGACAAGGTAATTGCCGCCGCCGTAAGCGACATCACCCAATTCATCCGTGTTGGAGCTTATCGCCGCAATATCTATAGTCGCACCACTGAGTCCGGTGCCGTCTTTTTTAATGAACTGCCCTTTAATCGTATCAACCGGATATGTGGCATCATCCGCCCACACCATAAGGTAATAGGCGCCGTCATACGCTACGGTAGGAACGCCGCCTGCGCCGGCTGTGAATATTCTTGTGCCGGTTAAAGCGCCGGTTGCCGATACCAATTGCGCGTTTGCGGCATTGTTGTTTGCGTCATTGCCTTCTATGGCAACAAGATAATTAGTGCCGTCAAACGCGGCACTGACAGCCATTTCCTGTGCTGACATGGTTGCGATAGCCGTTCCAGCTGGCGCCGGGCCTGGCCCCGGCCCCGGGCCTGTAACGGGGCCTGTTGAGAACGGGTCCGGCGGCATAAATGCCCATCCGCTCGTCATGCCTGTCGTAGTCAATACCCATGCAAATTCAAAATCCATGCCCACGCCGTCTTCGGTATGGAATACCCTCAACAGGTACGCCCTTTCGGTATCTGCCGGATCGGTCAGGGCATCACCGGTTCGTATAAGGTATATGGACGGCTTATCGTAGCCGCCGGTTGCCGTGAATATATCTCCTGTTATGACAGTTGTTATTGTCATTAAAGTCCCCTTGCTCGCGTAGAAATCAATCGTAAATCCGGCGTCATAGGACGCGTAGATGTTATCGTTCTTGAAAGTTTTTTTGGCGTCCACGGGCAGTGCCGCGTCAAGGGCTAATATATCAAGCTTGTATATTTTAAGGTTCGTGTTGCTGCCGTTCGGAACGAACACCAGTTTATTAAGCGAATTGGACGTAACCAGCGCATCCCAACCGGAGAATTCAGCCGTCCCGGCAAATTCCGTATTTTCAATATCGTATCCGAAATTGAAATAAGTGTTGTTATCCAGCCACACGTACGGGAAGAACATCGGTTTCCATTCGCCTACAAAGAACGGCCATTGAGGATTGGCAGGGTCAAATACCGCGCCCGGATCATATCCCCAGTGCAATACAAAATCAATCTTGCCGTTTCCGTTGGTATCTTCCCTCTGGCCGTCGCCATTGGTATCCGTATCCTCACCGTCATGGTTCATCCACGAAGTAAACGGGTCCGCCCAGAAATACCATACGAAAGTATCGGCCGTTCCGTTACTGTCATAATCATAAGCAAACTTTACAAAATAACCCTTCCACAGCCCGTCAGGGTTGTTCACGCTGTCAAATGTCAATGTCAACATGCCGTTGGCATCGGTTGTAACACTGCTGATAAAATTGGCGGAATCTGATGTAGAATTATGCGTTGATGCCCATGCGTCCTGACCGTTATCATAATACAGTTCCATTGATTCAGAAGCCAACGGACCTGAATCGGCTTTGAAATGCTGGGTAAGGGTCAATTGCCAGTTTGAAGGCAGTTGTTCAAATTGCTGGTTGTTTTCCGGATTCCACCAGGAATCAAACTGCAGGCTTGACAGGATAGTTTCAAGGTTTTCATTGAATGTCAGGTTTTCATAATCGCCTGCATAGGCGCTGAACCCGTCCATAAGGCCGCTGAATATGGACTTTAACACCTGTTCGCTTGCTATGGGAGAAATTTCTTTCAGGTTTTCCCAATATTCGCGGATTTCCTGTTTATTGTCCGGATTTTGATACATCCATCCGCCGCCGAAACTATTGGCGGCTGAAGGATCTATGACCCTCTGGCCGACAATGCGCATCACAAAAATAACGAATGCCGACCTGAAATCCAGAACCGTACTGTCGGCAAATGTCTGCCCGTAGAGTTGAGGCGACACGCCCGCGTAAATAACGCTCTTGTACCTTTCTTCCATGGAGGTCCACATCGGAGTGGAATAAATGAGTTCGCCGGCCTTGTTAAAAAAACCATCG
Source organism: Planctomycetota bacterium (assembly GCA_016220095.1). Classification (GTDB taxonomy): domain Bacteria; phylum Planctomycetota; class MHYJ01; order JACQXL01; family JACRIJ01; genus JACRIJ01. The sequence continues at coordinate 48,925 of JACRIJ010000111.1, forward strand.
CCGTCAATAACCGTGCCGTCCTGGCTCATATACGGACTGAAAACCGCTTCATAATATGCGTTTGTATCGGCATAGAGCCCGTCCAGTACGGCCTTATTCGCGAGAAATTCCAATGCGAAATCGGCAATATTGATGTAATTTGATATTTGTTCAAGAGACATTTCAACGAATTCGCCGCTTGTTGACGGAAGGGTTATATCAAACATCTCTGCTATTTCAGCGTCTGTGATAGCCGCGGAATCGAAAATATCCGTATTCGTACCCGAATCCCAGCTCCAATTCCACCGCCATTCAAATTCGGCTTTTGTAAGGACTTTCAAATCTGACAGGGTGCAGGAAAGCGTATTGTAATTATCAGCGATATATTCCACCAGCGCATACGAAAAAGTATCCATATGTTCCATAATGTCTCTGAGCCGGAACTTCCTGTCCTTATTGAATGTATAGGTCGTAAAATCCCTGCCGAACATATCTTTATCCTGGAGTTTTACGCCGGATTCATCAACGAAACCGTCGCTATTGGCGTCCGCAAAAACATCCTTAATGTTGATGAGATATACGTTCGGATTAAAGGAAAGCTGTTTTGCCGTATCCGTAGTTATCGGCTCGGGATTGCTGATCCCGGGAAAATTTTCCGCCGTGAGTTCCATCAATGTTCCGTCCGCTTTCCTGAAAAAATCAGGCTCAATGTACGTATAACATTCTTCATTGCTGTTTTCTCTGGCAACAGTAAAACCAAGCATTGTAATGATATTAATAAGAGCAACGAGTTTCTTTTCAGCCGCAACGCCCTCTTTGAATATTTCGTCTGCCGCGGCGCCGTCAAGCATGGTGGATGCGGTAGAAATTTCCACCGATCCCGCGGCTCCGGATTTGGTCGTATCAAAAGACGATGTGTAATCGTCATAGAAATAGGATTCATCCACGGTCAGGTCGCCGGTTGCAAGCTGTGCGGTAACTTCTTTGACTATTGAGGAAACGATTTCCACAAGACTCGCCCACAGCGCCGGATTGATATCAACCAGGCCGAATTCGTTGAAGATCTCCTGTATCTTGGTAAGAATGGTCTGTACGACGATTTCAGTGACCGGGTCAACGCCTACGACAGGCGCGCCATTCGCGTCTTTATCAAGGGCGGCATCGTTCATATCAAGCAGGCGTCTGAGGCCAAGCTTCTGCCCGTTGCCCCTCGTAAAGGCCGCGCGGATTACGTATTGCTGTTGCGAATTTGGGTCAAAACCGGCCTTGAAATCGGAAAGTTTAATGGTATAACTGCCGTTTGCATCCGTCTTAATCGGACCTGCTACGGGGTCTGAAAAATCGGAATCGTCAATAGTATACACATAGACATCCGCGTCAGGTACGTTGACGAGGTCGGAATTATTGATTTTCAGGAGCGTCTTGCCGTCAGGTGTGGTTTGCGGTTTGGTCAGGCCGGAACTCGGATAAGAAACGTTGCCGCTGACGAATGCCGTGTCACTGCCGCCGGGGGGGTTAGTCGTACTGCCGCCGCCTCCTCCGCCACAGGCAGGCAACAGAGACAATCCTGCAATTATAATTGCAAACAAGACACCCCGCGTTATTGAATTAATTTGAAACATACCAGAAACCTCCATAAGTATATTTTTTCTGAATTTGCATTATACCCAAAAAAACAGAATATGTCAAATTTTTCGCACGAATTAAGAGGTGTATTTGTTATTCCTTTCCTCATTCGTCGTCCCTATATGTTCGCTACTACGCCACTCTTCCTTCTTCGTTTTCCCTTCTTCCTCCTTCGTAAAAAAAGAGGAGGCCTGCATTACGCAAGCCTCCTCGTAAATTTTCAAAATCACAGTCGCATCGCCGTTCGTCGTCCCTAACTGCTCACTGCTATCTACTCGGCCCTCGCCTATGGCGCCGTAAAGTAAATCAGCCTGGACAGCTGTGTGCCGTAAATCGTCCTGTAGTATATGCCCACCCTGTATTTTTGTCCGGACACCAGGGTGGCTCCGGTCGGATTGACGGACATCGCCGTATACGGGTCAAGGTCATAAGCGCCCCATAGCGTATTGCCCTGGAAAACCCAGGACGAATCCAGCTGGTCAAACATAACGTACACTGTTTCAAACATCAAATTCGGATTGTTGACGTTTTGAGGCGTGCCCGGCAGGATAATGCTGGGGTTCCAGGAAATCTGCGTCAGGTTATTTGACATGTCAACCTGCAGATTGGTTCCGGTATTTGTCGGGCTTGTTCCGTCATGTATGGGGAACGCGGGCACTTCGTTTATCTTTACGGTTTTCTCCACTATTGTGTTATCCGTCAGTGTGAATTTCACCTTAAAATTGGCTCCTAACACAGGAGGCGTGGTGCCTTTATCAACAAAAATTCCCCACGGCTGGCCCGCCGTGCCGGCGTTCAGGGTTGCTACCAGATTGTTCGCAAGATTAAACACTTCAACCTTGCTGACCGTAGACGGGTCATAGGCCTCGCCGGAGAAGAACAATCCGTATGTCTGGCTGATGGTGCTTCCGCCGTTATTGTTTGACGCGAACATTACGGTTTCAACCTTACCGGAATAAAACATTGTAGAAGGCGCCGTCTGGGTCGCGAGTTTGCCGTCGTTATTCACGTCATAAGCGGCCAATTCCAAGGTCGTTGCCAAAAATCCCTTCCATTCAATGCTTCTGACTTCGCCGATGCCGGGGGCATACCACGTTTCCATCGTATCTGTCTGTAAATTTGCGTCCGTTATTGACAACGTAATATGCAGACAACCGGCAAAATGCCCTGCCGGAACGTCAACGTCTTCAGTGCCGTAAACCGTTACCTCAAAGGATAATGTCTCCGCGTCATTTTGCAGAAGCGTTGTGCCTGAATTGTCGTAAATATCCATATTCGTAGTTCCTGAGACCGTATCAAACACATTAGACGACGCAGGCAATAGCGTAATCGGCGTATCAAATATCTGAAGTCCGCCGCCATCGGCAAATCCGTATAGCATGAGGGCGCCCGTGGCGGAATCATAACCGTAATAGTCACTGAACTCATAATTGGCGGAATCGGCATTGCCTGTATATTTTTCGGTCGTGTAACCGATGCCGTTAGGCAGGGTTACGGCGGAATTCAATACCTTTTCCGTTCTGAATTCTTCGGATACTACCTTGTTCTTCAAATCGCCGAAGAAATAGAATTCGCCGTATTCGCGGTCAATATATGTCCGCGTGCCGGAGAACGTACTGCCGGACGGGTAATACGTTGAAGCAAGGTATCCGCCCGAAGGAGGAGGAACATAGCCGCCCGGGCCGCCGGTGCCGCCGCCCGCGGGTTCAAACGGATTCGGCGGTATATTGGTCCAGTTATTTGTCTCCGTGCCGTTTACTGCCGTAAATATAGTCGCGAATTCAAAATCAAATCCCATATCATCCGCCTTGAATACGCGGAGCAGGTACGCCCTTTCGGTATTGAACATGGGCGAATCGCCAGTGCGTATCAGATATATGGACGGGGACATATATTCGCCGGTGTTGGAGAACGTATCGCCTTCTATGGCCAGATTGGAAGCGTCAGTTCCTTTGCTTGCGTAGAAATCAATGGTAAATCCGGCGTCAAACGCAGCGTATATGTTGTTTCCGGTAAACGTCTGTTTCGGATTTGTACCAAGCGCGGCATCCAAATCGGCGGCATTAAGCTTATAAACCGTCACGCCGTTCGTATTATTGGGCACCATAACCAGTTTATTCTGAGAATTTGCCATCACAAGAATATCATAGTTGTTATTATACTGGGTCACGTCCGTATTCATGAACGGGGTACCTTCAATATCGTAACCGAAATTGACGTAGTTATTCACCGGCACCCAGGCATACGGGAACATCATAGGCTTCCATTCGCCCACATAGAACGGCCACTGCGGATTGGCCGGGTCAAACGGCTTATCCTTGTCAAATCCCCAATGGCTGATGTAATCAATATAACCGTTGCCGTCAACGTCATCCCTGACGCCGTCGCCGTTGTTGTCATAATCTTCGCCGTCGTGATTCACCCAGTCATTGTACATGTCGGCCCAGAAGTACCATACGAACGTTTCATCCGTTCCGTTCGCGCCGACATCAAAGGTAAACTTCACAAAGTATCCCTTGAAGAAATCAAGAAGCGGGCCTTTCGCATTGTCAAATTCAAGCGTAAGCATGCCGTTTTCGTCTGTGGTAACCGATGAAATGAAATTCGCCACATCGCTGGTGGAATTATGCGTGCTCGCCCACGCGTCCTGCCCCATGTCATAATAGAGTTCCATGCTGTAAGACGCAAGCGGTCCGACGTCTGATTTAAAGTTCTGGGTTAAGGTGAGCTTTGTATTGTCAGGCAGTTGTTCAAAATTATTATGCTCCATGTCCTTATTCCACCAAGTATCAAACTGCATGCTTTCCAACAGCGTCTGCGTATTCGTATCAAACGCAAGGTTTTCATAATCGCCGGTATATGAGGCGCCGAATATGTCAGGGAATAGCTGAACCAGTATTTCCTTGATAACGGTCGTATCGTCTGTCGGAGACGGCCACATGAAGTTCTGATTGTTGGGCTCAATGTTTTTATCGGGCATATCAGTTCTCTGATACAATAACCCGCCCGCAAAACCGTCTAACGGGTCAATCACGTGTATTCCGGTAAGACGCAGAACTATCAGCACAAACGCGGACCTGAAATCAAGCGCCGTATCGTCGGTAAATGTCTGCCCGTATAACTGCTGTGAAATGCCGGAGTAAACCGTGCCTTTTATTTTTTCCTCTTCAGAATTCCACATCGGCGTGGTCTTGACTATCTCTTTGGCCTTTTCAAAGAACCCGTCGCCGTCAACAATGGTTCCATTGGAATCAAAGAACTGTTTGAAATTGTCCTGGAAGAAGGCATCTTTATTCGCATACAGTCCGTCCAATACGGCTTTATTGGCCGCGTATTCTATGGCAAAACCGGTAAATTCAAAATAACGGGAATCCTGGCTTAGAATTTCTTCTACATAATCCACCGCAGTAGGCGGAAGGGTTATGGCGAAAAGTTCGTCCACGTCTCCGGCCGCGAACGGAATTGTCGGGCCGTCCACCCACATGTTCTGAGCCTCGTCAAAATATCCGTCCTGGCGCCACTGGAAACTGCCTGCAATGGTCTGCTTTACGGTGGCAATATCAGTGCTGAGAAAGATATAATTAGCGGCCGTAAACGCTATCATTTCGTACATCAGGGCGCCCATGTCTTTAAAGTTTTCGCGAAGCCGGAATTTCTTGTCGGCGTTAAACGTGTATGCGGTAACGTCCCTGCCGAAGAAATCCTTTCCCTGCACTTTAACTCCGGAGTCGTCAACAAATCCATCCTGGTTCGTATCCGTAAAAATATCATTCGGGGCCAGGACGTATATATTGGGATTGAACGGAAGCTGTTTGTCAACGTCCGTTGTTATGGGTTCAGGTATGCTCATGCCCGGGAAATTCTCCGCGGTCACTTCCATCAGGGTGCCGTCCGGTTTCCTGAAAAAATCCGGTTCAACGTACGCGTAGCATTTTTCGTTGCTGTTTTCCAGCGTCACCGTAAAACCGAGCATGCAGAGAACGTTAATGAGGGAAACGATTTTCTTTTCGTCAGGAACGCCCTCTTTGAATATCTCGTCAGCCGCGGCGCCGTCAAGGAGCATGGACGCCGTGGATACCTCAACGGTATCAGACGCGCCGGACTTGGTCGTATCCATGGAACTGGTATAATCATCGTAGAAATAGCTTTCATCCACGGTCAGATCGCTGTTTTCAAGCTGTGCCGTCAATTCCTGCACAATAGAAGTAACGATATTCACGAGACTCTGCCACAACGCGGGATCTATGCTTACAATGCCGAATTCGTTGAAGATTTCCTGGATTTTAGTAAGAATCGTCTGAACGACTATCTCGGTAATCGGGTCAACACTTATTACCGGATTGCCGTCGGCGTCCTTCGTAATTGATGCGTCGTTCAGGTCCATGAAACACCTTAACCCTATCTTCTGGCCGCCTGCATTGTTAAATGACGCGCGGAGAACGTATGATGTCTGCGAAGCAGAGTCAAAACCCGCGATAAAATCGGATTCGTCTACCGTGTAATTGCCGTTCGCGTCGGTTGTAATCGGACCTGCGACCGGATTAGAGAAATCCGTATCGTCAATGGTGTACAAATATACCTCGGCGCCGGCTACCGCAACAAGGTCTGAATTATTGATCTTGAGCAGATTCTTGCCGCCTGCCGGATTCTGGGGCTTGGTTAAACCGGTGCTGGGATATGAGACGTTGCCTGAAACAAAGGCAACATCCGTACCGCCGCCGGTAGTGCCGCCACCCGTGGTGCCGCCGCCGGTCGTGCCGCCGTCAGTTGAACTGCCGCCACCACCGCCGCCACAGCCGAATAACAGCGCTATGCTCGTAAGCACCGTTATGAAGACAAGTAATCTTACATTGGATTTTTGGTAAAACATAAACAAACTCCTTATTTGAATTGACTGTTTTATTTTTTGTTATATGCCTAATTATACCCTGAAAAACGCTAAAAGTCAAATGAAACGGAAAAAAATTGGACTTCGGACGGCATGCGTCCCTCGCTACTGACTTATGGCTACTTGCTACTGGTATTCATTTTTCATTCTTCTTCCTTGATACGGCGGCGGCTATTTGGTTCTTGCCCTTCTTCTTGGCGCGGTACATAGCCTTATCCGCGGCATCAAAGAGCTCCTGCGCATTTCCGGCATCGTCCGAATACGTTGCCACGCCTATGGAAGCCGTTATTACTACATGCAATTCGTGGTCTTCCTTGAGAAACCTTTTATGGTCAATCTCTTCTCTTATGCGGTCCGCCACCACTATGGCCATTTCCTTGGGCGAATCCGGCAGAAGTATGGCAAATTCGTCCCCGCCGTAACGGGCAACGATATCCTGGTCCCGCAAGTTGTTTTTTATCGTAAATGCCACCTGCCTCAGTATAACGTCCCCAAACAGGTGTCCGAAATTGTCGTTGTAGTTCTTGAAATTATCAACGTCCAGCATGAGAATAGACAGTTTTTTGCCGTCCCTGCCGGCCTGCGCGACCATTTCCTTCAATTTGTCCTGAAAAAACCTGTGGTTATACACGCCCGTAAGGCTGTCTATATTGACGAATACGGTTATGCGGTCCATGGCGTCTTCGCTCAAAAGCCGTACGTTCTGGATAAGTTTCAGATGATTGCTCAGGTAGTCCAGCGCCGCTACGCGTACGCCGACGTTGCGCCCGAGTTTTTCGCTCAGGAAATATTTATGCTTGATTATCCCGCGCCAGATCTCCCTGGCCTTGACCGTATCAAAACGCTGATAAGTAATGGTAAACAGCAGATCCGAAAAAAAATCCTCGCCGCCGGCGAGATTCTGGAGTTTTTTCTCAAAATCCTCCGCTGATAAACCTTCGGCCTGCGCGTCGCCCGCAAGAATATCTATGATATTGATGCCGTTGTCTTCGTGTTCCTGGATCATTTTAACAATGTCAAGGTCCTCGGCAACGGCAAGGTCCGGCTGGAAAACGCTTGGCCCCGAAGGCCGGGGATCTCTTTTTTCTAAAAATTCTTTTGACATATTTGTATAAGAATATTCTTTTACTTAAAAAAAGTCAACAGGAAATTCATACGAAGGATGAAGAAGGAAGGACGTTTTCCGGTTCCCGTTGCCCATTTCCCGGTTCCCGTTTAAACGGGCCATGTACCGGTACTGATGCATGGCGGGCCACGGGAAACGGATCACGGCTCCTGCCTTCCATATACCATAGTACTTTCATATATTATATAGACGTTGTTATTTCGCATTTTATTGACTTTTTAGGGGGTTTTTGTTACGATTCTTATGGACTTATAGGAGTTATTTGAATGCAAAAATTTTATTTCCTTGATAAATACGCCAAAACTCTGCTGATTGTTTGCGTGGCTGTTGCGATAATCGCAGGATTGTTCCTGTTTTCGCCGTACGGCGCGGCCCAGCAAACCGCTACTTACGTAGGAAGCGGCGACTGCGAGATGTGCCATGAAGACCTGCGCACAAAAATAAAAGACACCTCGCATGAGGCAATCTTTGACAAGGATTTGTTCCCTGAAGAAGATAAGCACGGATGCGAGGCCTGCCACGGCCCGGGTTCCAACCATGTCCAGGGCCAGGGCGAAGACAACAAGGCGCTTAAAAAAGACATTCACAGCCCGGTCAAGGTAAATGCCGCGCTTACTACGGAAAAGTGCGTCAAATGCCATGAAATCCAGCCTGCGAAATGGCAGAACAAAGGCCATTTCACCGATAAAACCGGCTGTATCTCCTGCCATAAAATCCACATAAAAGACCCGAAAAAGGATTTCATGATACCGCAGGACAGCAAGCTCTGCGCGACCTGCCACCAGAAACAAATTACGGCATTTAATAAGAGCAAACACAGTAAAGAGATGACCAAAAACATTGAATGCTTTAACTGCCATAATCCGCACGTGCCCCTGGAAGAACAGAAAATCACGGCTTGCGTAAAATGCCATGCCGACAAAAAAGGGCCTTTCCTCCACCCGCACGGAGCTGTTGAAAAAAGAGGATGCGGCGGATGCCATAATCCGCATGTGCTTGAAGTTAAAAAAGAAGACCTGCCGGTCAAGGACCTTATCCCGAACCTCTGTACGAATTGCCATAAAACGCCGCATTTTCCCAAGGGTTGTATAATGTGCCATCAGAAGCCGCATGGCTCCAATGTGGATGAATTTTTATTAAGGTAAGTTTTGTATGTGCATAAAAAAAATACGTAACGGTTTGATTCTAACCGTGTCTGTCGGTCTGCTCGCTTTTCTGGCTTCAAGCATCTTTTCGGATGAATCCGACCAGCCGAAATATATCGGCAGTGACGATTGCGAGATGTGCCATGATACCATGAAGACGGATATCGCCAAAGGCGTGCATGCGTTTATATTTGACAGCAAGGATACGCCGGAAATATACGGGTGCGAGGCCTGCCACGGCCCCGGCGAAAAACACGTGCAAGGCCAGGGTGAAGACAACGCAGACCTTAAAAAAATAATGATCAATCCCGCCAAGGCAACCGCGGACGTCAGTTCCGCCCAGTGCATGAAATGCCATAAGGATTTTTTTGACGAACAGGATTGGCTTAACGGCAGGCATATTAAGAATAATATCGGGTGCCCGAAATGCCATAAGATACATGCCTATGACCCCAAAAAGGACCCCATCAAGGAAGGATATAAGTTCTGCCTCAAAGAATGCCATGACGCGCAGGAAAAGGAATTCGCTAATTCCAAGGCGAAATTCGGGCATAAGATTCCCAAGGTCGCGAACTGCCTGAGCTGCCACTCCCCGCATTCCAGAATCAACCTGAATACCTCGCGGGAGGCCTGCGTAAAATGCCACGCGGATAAAAAAGGCCCGTTCAAGTTCAATCACGGCAACGGCCGCATACAGGAATGCACGGTATGCCATTATCCGCACGTCATGGACGAACCTAAAATGCTGAAAAGGAAGGTGTCGCTTGACCTGATGTACGAAGAGCCGAAGATGGACGACAAAAAGAAAAAGGACCAGGAAAAAAAGGACAAAGATAAACATAAAGAAGGCGAACTTTCCGAAAGGGACGTAATTACATTCTGCCTGCAATGCCATACACAACACAAGACGGACAATTGCCTCGGATGCCACCAACAGCCCCTGCACGTAGAGCCTCCGAAACAGGGCATGTGCCAGAGATGCCACGCGGGACACGGTTTTGCAGGATGCCCGACCTGCCACGGCAACCCGCATCCGAACGGCGTTACGCCGCGGGATTGCAGTAAATGCCACCAGCCGCATACCACGAAAAGCTGTCTGGATTGCCATCCTTTCATGCACGGGTCAAACGATTCAAGGCGATTCTTTGAGCCGACAGTATCAATAAAAATTCCGGGCGACGACCTGACGCCGAAACCGCAGTTAGTCAGCAAGAGAAAACAACCGACAGGCGGCACCGGAGGCGCAGGAAGCGGTTCCGATAGCAACAAGCCAGAAGGGCCGGGAACGTCAAGCGGCAAATGACGAACGATATCAGTGGCCAGCTGCCAGTGATGAATTAATAATAACGCAATTTGAAATTTGAGATTTGAAATCTGATAACGGTATCCGCATGCAACGGCCAGCAATCGGCCGTCAGCAGAACGAAGTATAACCTGGAATAAAATTCCTCAGCATACATATCACATCCGGCAGACCCGCCTAACCACTCCCCACTCCTTCGGAGTTGACCGTTTGCATTGAACAACGCTTGAACCACATTGAACTATGCCGTTCTATTTCAACCTGAACGTTCCCGCGGTTTTTTCAAAGATTTCGCTGTATTTGTCAAAATTGCCGTACTTCGCGGCGCCGCTTATCATATATGCCTTTCCGTTTCTTTCTACCACATACATCATCAGCGTAATCTTGTCTTCGCCGAATCCGTAAGGATATTTAATCCACCTCGCATCCATGCCGCCGATGCTCGTCTTGCCGGATGTCACCTCTTCAGGGCTGTCCGAAAGACTGCCGCAGGAATCAATGTTCGCCTGGACATATTCGTCAAACGCCATGCCTTCCGGCATGTATTCGGTTATTATCGTAATGTTCTCGCTGAAGGTGTCGCCGTCGCCTTCGGAGGGGCTTATTCCCACCATCTCGGCCCCTGAAGAATCCTCCTCCACCTCCCACCCGTCGGGAAATTGAATCGTATAGTCTTTTTCAACCGGCGCTACGGGTTCGTCCCCGTACAAATCAAAAGAACTGTCCAATGTAAATGTCATCGCGATTTCTTCAAATTGCGCCGCAAATCCGTCAAACGACCCCGGCGTAGCCGAACAAATAATGGAATATCCCACGCCATCCGCGAATAACACGTACATTATCCCCTTAATCTCGATTCCTTCTATTGTAAAAGTATAGATAAGCCATTTGGCCGGGTATTCTGAGATCTCAGTGTCCCCTTCCGAAACCGCCTGGAAGTTCTGCGACTGCGCGGCTATCTCATCTTTCAGCGCCGGCAGGAATTCTTCAAGTGTAACCTCTTCAGACATGTAAACAGCCGTTACACTGACATTTTCCCTGTATCTGTCAGCATTGTTTTCAAGCGGGCTTAAAGCCTGTACCGCCACGTCACCGGTGGCTTCCGTCTGTTCCCAGCCTTCTGGAAATTCAATGGAAAAACCGAATTCCGCGTCGTAATAATAGCCGTCTTCAAGCGAATCACCGGCAATTTCCGGCTGTTCCGGCGTCTCCGGCGTTAGAACTTCTTCGGGCGCCGGCGGAGGCGGAGGGGCTGAAGCCTGCGAGGCGCATGAAGCCAGACCCGCCACTGCTCCTGAAATAATAACCGCCCATATCAATTTTTTCGGCATATGAAACATGTAAATTCTCCTTTAATAGATTTAACGAATTACGATTGTTTTCTAATTTCTGTGAGAGGGCGAATAGCCATTCGCCCCTACTCATTTTCGTCCCGTCCTTCATTCTTCCTTCTTCATACTCTCTTTCACGAACGTCATCATTATAACCGCCGTTACCGTTAATGCAAGGGAAACCGCGAATGGAACTGCCACGTTGTATTTGTCCCACAGCCTGCCTGCCATGAACGACGCCGGCAACGCGCATAATCCCACGCACATCTGGTAAAATCCCAGGCCGCTCGCCCTGTATTCCGCCGGCACCACTTCGGATACGAATGCCTTCTGCACCGGGTCCAGCGCACCTTTATGCAGGCCATACAATATGAAAACAATCACTACCGTCCAAAACCCGGCTCCGTTCACCGACAGATCGCCGTTCTTCGGCCTGAAAAATACCATAACGACGCATAACAAAATCCAGAACAGGAACCCTATCTGCAAAACCGTTTTCCGGCCTATCTTGTCAGCCAGCTTCCCGAACGGAAACGACGCTATTGACGCCATGGCCGTAAACGCCAGATAAAGCAGGATTATCGATTCGGTCGCAAACCCGGCCTCCTTCGCATACATCAGCAGGAACGAATAGCTGAACGCACCGAGCGAGAAAAAAACGCTCAGTGCAAGAAAGAATTTGAAATTCGCGTCAAGATGCCTGTATCTCAAGCCTTTAAAAACTTTTGTTTCCGACGGCCTATCCTCCCTGACAAACGCCAGTATCATTACCACGCCTATAACGGACGGTATCGCGGCTATCCAGAACAGGTGTTGAAACCCTATCTTCGTGCCTACGCCGAAATACTTCACCATTAACAGGCAAATTATAATTCCGCATACGGCGCCGAGATTATCCATCGCGCGAAGGAAACCGAAATTCCTTCCGCGGTTTTCCTGTGTTGAAACGTCAGCTATCATCGCGTCGCGCGGGGCCCCGCGCATCTTGCCCGCACGGTCAAGGATGCGGAACGGTATCAGATACTGCCATACCGCGGCAACCGCGTAGCCGACTCGCGATAAGGCGGCAAACATGTATCCAAGCCAGATGAAAAATTTGCGCTTCCTTATGCGGTCGGAAATATATCCGGATACGGCCTGGGAAACCGACACTATCGCATCTCCAAGACCGTCAAGAAACCCGAGCCACGTCATGTCAGCGCCGAGACTCTTTACGAAAAGCGGCCAGATGGGATAAATCATGTCCGAGCCCATGTCGTTCAAGAACGACGCCAGGCCGAAGGTTCTTACGGTACGTTTGGAGTTGTTTCCGGAATTGCCCATATTAGATGGCGGTGTTATTGATTCATTCATGTTTTATTCCAAATGCAACATGGCTACAACCACTACGATTTTTGCCACGAAGGCACGAAAGAGTTACGAAAGAAACGCCGAAATGATTACCTTAAAAATCTCCTGATTTCGTCATGCGTACCGGCAATTGTGAATTCAAATCTCATAGTCCTGACAAATGCCTTTTTGCCTGTTTTGTCGTTAAGAATGATTTTCCTTTTTCACCGGACAATTCCGCTATTTTATTCCATTCGTCTGTGGAAAAAACAGATTCGGCTTCCTTTTCATCCAAGAATTTTTCCACGGCCTTGGAAATAATCCAGGATTTTGTGCGTTCCGCCTTTTCGCAGAATTCATTCACTCTTTCAAGAAGATTCTTGTCCAGTGTTGTTGAAATATGTATATAGTTTCTCATATATTACCTACCATTTCAATGGTTTTTGCCATGCGTCTTTTAATTCCTTTAATCCGGCATCAACGACGGTTTTGCCGTCCAGCCCGTTGATTTTCAAGCTGTCTTTTTTGGTTGTCCTGCCTATGTTGCCTACAGGAAGGCCTTTGAAAAATTTCTCAAACATCTTCGCCTTTTCCGGCGCTACTTCCACTATAAACCTTCCATTGCTTTCGCTGAACAGTATTTCATCGTTCCTGTTCGTACCTTCAACCGGAACTGCCTTCAAATCAATCTGCGCGCCGAGCCCGCCGGCAAATGCCATCTCCGCTATTGCCACTCCCAGCCCGCCTTCGCTTGCATCATGACAGCTGAGCGCCAGCCCTTCGCCAATCGCGCGCGATAATTTTTCCATAACGTCTTTATTAAGACGCGCATCCACCTGCGGAACGTTGTTTCCAATACAGCCATTCAACGCGTAGTAATGCGAACCGCCGAGTTCCGACCTGGTCATGCCGATTATATATATGAAAGAACCCTCTTTTTTCAAGTCCATGCTTATCGCCTTATCCACGTCCGGCATCACGCATATCGCCGAAATCAAAAGCGACGGGGGTATTGCGATGGTGCCTTTTTCCGTTGCAAATTCGTTATTCAGGCTGTCCTTGCCGGAGATGAACGGTGTGCAGTAAATTTTCGCGATGTCATAACATGCCTGCGATGCCCTTACAAGGCCGCCGAGGCGGTCGGGCTTATTTGTATTGCCCCATGAAAAATTATCCAGCAGAGCGGTCTTTTCAAGATTACCGCCCGCGGCTATCACGTTGCGAAGCGCCTCGTCTATGGAAGACGCCGCCATCCAGTACGGGTCTATATCTCCGAATTTCGGGCTCATGCCGTTTGCCACGATTATGCCCTTTCTGGAACCCAAAACCGGCCTGACTATGCAGGCGTCCGACGGGCCGTATTCGGGGCCGGCCAGGGATTTCATTACGCTCCTTGCCTGGACTTCGTGGTCATATTGGCGTATTATCCATTCCTTACTGCATATATTATAGGAAGAAAGCAAATTTTTCAGCACGCTGTTATAATTCTTTTGCAAAGCAATTTTCGGCTCGCTGAACTTCAACGGTTCCCAGACCGCCTTTCTTGACGATTTCGGAACGCCCTTATGCAGGAAGAGCATATCAATATCCGCGACCTTATTGCCCTGATAATGCAAGACAAGCCGTTTGGTATCCGTAAATTTTCCCAATACGGTAGCCTCTACGTTTTCTTCGTTAAAAATCTGCATTATGGCGTCAAGTTTTTCCGGAGGCACGGAAATGACCATTCTTTCCTGAGCTTCGGATATCCAGATTTCGGTATAAGAAAGCCCTTCGTATTTCAGAGGCACTTTTGAGAGTTCCACTTCGGCGCCGAGTTCCTCGCCCATTTCGCCGATTGCCGAAGACAGGCCGCCCGCGCCGCAATCAGTTATGCACGTGTAAAGCCCTTTGTCGCGCGCCTGCAGGATGGTATCAAGAACTTTTTTTTCCATTATGGCATTGCCTATCTGTACGGCGCCGCTTGAAACGGTTTCAGATTCGTGCGTAAGTTCCACAGAAGAAAAAGTCGCGCCGTGTATGCCGTCGCGTCCGGTGCGGCCGCCTGCTACGACAATCAAATCGCCCGCGCGCGAAGCCTTATTAATCTTGTCTTTCGGCATTACGCCGACGGTGCCGCAATACACGAGAGGATTGCCAGTATAACGTTCGTCAAAGAATACCGCGCCGTTGCACGTAGGTATGCCCATGCGGTTGCCGTAATCGCGCACGCCGGCAACCACGCCTTTGAGCACGCGTTTGGGGTGCAAAGCGCCTTTGGGGACTTTTTTGTATTCCATATCCGGCAGACCTACGCAAAAGACGTCCGTATTCATAATAGGTTTTGCGCCCATGCCGCAGCCGAGTATATCCCTGATAACGCCGCCGATACCGGTGCCTGCGCCGCCGTACGGATCTATGGCGGACGGATGATTGTGCGTTTCAACCTTGAAACAAACAGCGGTATTTTCATCAAATTCAATCACGCCTGCGTTATCCGTAAATACCGACAGGCACCAGGGTTTATTGAGTTCCTGCGTAACCTTCATTATAGTGCCTTTAAGCAGGTTCTGGATAGGCGCGCCGTTAAAATCAATATTGCCGGCAAATGTTTTATGTTTGCAATGTTCCGACCAGGTCTGTGCGATGGTTTCAAGTTCCGCGTCAGTCGGGTTCCTGTCAAGCGATATAAAATAATTTTGAACGGTCTTCAATTCTTCAAGATTAAGCGAAAGCGTATATTGTTTATTGAACTCAAGCAATTGTTCGTCTGACGCGCCGAGAAGAGGGACGGTTACAAGCCTGAATTTATACGGTTTTGATTTAGGAAGTTCTTTGAATTCCTTTTGTCCGAAAAAGAAGTCATCCACGGCCTCATTAGCGAGCGATTTTTTTACGAGGGTTTCAAGGTTTTTGCTGGAAATCTTACCGGTGACGAGGTATTTCCTGCCGGACTTGACGGCATAGGCCTTCATCCCAAGTTCGGCAATGCCTTTAAGGGCGCTGGCTTCCACGGGGTCCATGACGCCGGGCTTGCGGAAAATGGAAACCGCATGCGTGGATTTACCGGGATTGCTAAGCGGCCTGTTAACGGAATAAACTTCGGTGACCTTGTCAATGAGAAGTTCCTCGGCAACGGTTTTAATCTGAGACTCCGCAATGTCCGCGTCAATAAGGTACAGCCGGAAGGCCTGTACGCGGGAGATGCCTTTAATGTTAAGGTCATGCGCGTTAAGGATGACGTCATTTCCCGACGGGTCGGGATATTCTTTTTTGTTGGCGATTTCAATGTACCAGAGCATAAAGTGGATTCCAAGATTAAAGATTACAAGATTGGAAGATTACGCACTTCCAAAGATTCTAAGATTACAAGATTGAGAAGATTACAAGATTACGAAGATTCTAAGATTCGGAAGATTACGAAATTCCAACTAATCTTCCCAATCTTCGTAATCTTTTAATCTTCCTAATCTTGCAATCATATTATTATATAAAAAGTTATGATTTGGTCAAAGGAAATGCATTTATAACACGTAACCCGTCAGTGACCGGGCAAACACGGAAAATTAACTCTTGCTTTTGGATTTGTTTTTTACTATAATGCCCGGCCTGCGTAATAAAGCAGTACGGCATAGCCGCAACCTATAACGCGAAAATGAAAAATGAAGAAGGAAGAATGAAGGACGAATCTACGAAACGAAATTTGCCACGAATAAACAATTTACAGTAGCGAGTAGTGAGTAGCGAGGGACGGAACGACGAACGACTACGCCGATTAGCCACAGAGACCACAGAGTACACAGAGATTGACGACAATTTTTAAGCGCGTACAAAAGTCAATGGCTGTATTGCCTGTAAACTGTCATCAAACGCTCGTCTTCAGCTTTGACGAGGAGATGGCCAGCTTGACAAAGTCGTCGTAGCTCTCTGAGTCCTCTGTGCCTCTGTGGCTAAATCCGTATCGTCGTTTCGTTATTCAGTCGTTTAATCTTCTGCGCAAAACACGCGGAAGTTGCGTAATTAGACTCTAATTGACCGTTATGAAAAACAAAATCAACATCAATAATATATCGGATAAATGCCTCAAGCTGAAAGGCTTTGACGAACGCGGCTGTTTTGGGTGCGCGTGCCCTGATTCGTGTTGCAGGTTCGGAGCGGACTTTGACGCGGAATCCTACGAACTCGTGATAGCGAACGGTTCAGCAATAGAGCCGCTCATAGGACGCAAAGTCAGGGATTGTTTCGGAAAGAAATGGCACAACGACCCTGAATACCTGGGCGGAAAAATGATCAGGAGCCGCAAAGGCCCGGACGATTTCTGCGCGTTCCATAATCCCTCGGGCAAAGGCTGTGTGTTATACAAATTAGCCATGGAAAAAAAATCGGCCAGAAGAATCATTCCTTCTATATGCAGGGTATTTCCATTAACATGGGACAATGGCAGGCTCGTTGTCTATGACGAACACGACGATGGCGCGATACCGCGGACGTGCAACTGCGTAGAACCTTCCAATAAAACATTAAAAACCGTCATACAGACCCGGCAGGAAGAATTTGAAGACATCTTCGCATTATACGGATTTCAAATTTAAGATCTCAAATCTCAGATTACGAATCCCGTCTCGCAATGCCGCAATCTTCCAATCTTCGTAATCTTTCAATCTTGGAATCTCTCAATCTTAAAATCTTCTAATCTTAGAATCTTCTAATCCACTATATGAGCAACAATAATCCATTTATTATCAAATCCGTTATACCTTTCGTCAGGCGCTGTGCCCGGGCCTTTGAGGCAACGGACATTTTCAGGGCATGCATTTCGGTCAAATCCCTCATATCCAACATGTACATTTTGTATTGCCTCTTTGTTATCTTCTTCGCCGCAAGCTGATTCAGATAACGTTCCATTTTAACGCCCTGCCCGCGGATGAATTCGTCCGAATCGCCCTTTGTTGACGCCACAAGGCCCTTAAGTTCCTCCCTGGCCAACCGGCCCGAGGAATCCTTTATATTGTCTATGTAGTTATGCCATTTTGATGCCATATTTTCCCATGTCTTCAATTTGATATTTTCAGTTTTCAATTTACAATATCGTTCGTCGTTTCCCCTGCTCCCCCATTCACCTGCTCAACTGTTCTTCGTCCCGTCCTTCATTCTTCATTTTTCATTATTCATTTTAATCTTAAGCTGTTCTGTTCTTATCGCAATATCCAGCGCATTGGCAATACTATCCCTGCAATTTTCAAAGTGCGTTTTCGTCCATTTGCCGTTTTTCAAACGGTCTTCGGCATGCCTATTGAACATATCCAGGATTTTTTGCATCTGGACCGCGGTTTCCGCGTTTAACGCTCCCTTGCCGTTTTCGTATTCATACATCTGTTCAAGCCGCAGACGCATGGCTTTAATGCCGTCCTTATCAACCGCGGTCCGCCCAAAGGCATCGTACAGGCCGAGGATTTCCGGTTTTATATCGGTCAGGGACTTGTACGTGACGGGATCGTAATCCGCCAAAATGCCCGCACAGCCGCACAGGCAGGCGAACAGGCATATTGCAACCAATTTATCATGCCGCAACATCGCAACCACTGTTAAACCTCTCAAAAATACAAAAATATTATACGCTTTTAAGGCCTGATTGTCAAAGGAAAATCATCCGAAAATTTATTGAAGCTCCCTGTAGCAAGTCTTCGGCGAGCTCAGCCGAGCCGCTGCAGGGAAGTCGCAGGCAATGACGATTAAAATGCACAATGATTACGGTAGGGACAGAATAATATTCTAATTTGTTTTTTCTTGACCTTTCACTGCCTGCAAGTTAAAATATCCCTGTCTTTTGCTTTATAAGG
Source organism: Planctomycetota bacterium (assembly GCA_016220095.1). Lineage (GTDB taxonomy): Bacteria > Planctomycetota > MHYJ01 > JACQXL01 > JACRIJ01 > JACRIJ01. The sequence continues at coordinate 67,471 of JACRIJ010000111.1, forward strand.
ATACAGGGATTATGAGTAAGAAATTCATTTTCGTCTTTTGCGGTTTCCTGCTGGCGTCTTTTTTCTCCGGAACGGTTTTAGCCGGCGAAAATTCCGCCAACCCGGAACAACCATCATACCGCCGGCTCCTGGACAAACTGTATTTCGCGGAAAAATCTTCGGAAAACCCGGACATTGAATTGAAAGAACGCGACCGCGAGCCGCCGCCGCGACCGAGTCCGCCGCCGCACAGGTCGCCGCAGGATACGCCCAAGGCGGAACCTTCCCCAAAAAAAGGCCGGCTTGAATCATTTGAACAGCCCTACAGCGAAAGCAAATCCAAAAAGAAACGGCATAAAGACAATGACGATGATGATGACAATAATTCCTGGCCGGATTTTGTCTGTTCATGCGCGTCGGAGATCAATCTTATAGACCTTTTATTCCCGACAGAAGACGAGGACACAATCCAGTTTAACCAGGAAATTGAAACCGTTCCTGCCGCACCAGCGGAATCGCCATCCGTACCCGAAGAAGATTACAGCGAAAGCCCGGGCATAGGTTCGCACCTGGAAGCCAATTTCATAGACATTGACAACAATCTCTGGGCGTACAATTACATCCTTGAATGGCGCGCGCACCTTGTCAACGTTGAATTCAGCCTCACTCAATACGTAGAGGATATCGGCAACAGGACGGACCACCTTGATTTCGGCAAGTTTATCGTAAGCACCAATATGCTCCGCAACAATAAAAACAAGGATTTCTCCCTGGACATAGGCGCCGGGATTGCCGGCCTGTCCGGAGAAGACGATTTCTATGGCGCGGCGCTCGAGCTTAACGCAAAGATGTTCGTCCAGCCCAAATATTCGCTTTCCCTGTCAGGCACTTACGCCTATATTGATTCAAACAACACGTTTGAACTTGACGCTAAACTCGGAGTTTTCTTAAGGCATCTTCAGCTGACAGGCGGCTACCATACGCTTATATCCGAGCAGGATTCGCTACACGGCCCTGAAATCGGATTGGCTATCTGGTTCTGGTAAACCACGCAATTGGAATATTTATGGCAACTGTAAATTACAGAAACATGAAAATCGGCCAAATACTCATGGCCCACAAGGCGGTTACGCAGGAACAACTGCGCGACGCGCTTGCCGAACAGCAGAAGACGCCCGAAAAACGCATCGGGCAGATATTCGTGGAAAAAGGCATCCTGACGCCCATACACATCGCAAAGGCCCTGGCGCTCCAGCACGGACTGCAATTCGTTAATCTTTCCAATTACGCTATACCACCTGAAATGCTGGACGTCTTTCCCAAAGAAGTCATCCGACAATATACCATTTTGCCTTTGAAAAAAACCGACAAGAAAATATGGATTGCCATAGACGAGCCGAGCGACATTATTACGATTTCCGACAATATAGGATTCCTGCTCGGAAGAGACGTGGAATGCGTGATGTCGGCCACGCCGGACCTTGAAGCCGCCATCAAAAAGACCCTTGGCGAAGAAGAAACCTCGCTCCCCACGGATGATTACGAGGCCGCCCTGCAGGGTTACGACGGCGGCGAACTTGACATTGATTATACGGCGGAACACGCCGACAAAGAAGGCGTTTCGGCAGACGAAGCGCCTGTGATAAATCTCGTGACGAAACTCATTGTGGAAGCGGTAAAAATGCGCACGAGCGATATTCACATTGAACCGATGGAAAAAAAATTGCGCATCCGTTACAGGATTGACGGCATATGCAAAGAAATGCCTTCTCCGCCGAAACAGTTGCAGGGCTCACTGCTTTCCAGGGTAAAGCTTATGGCCGGCATGAATATCGCGGAAAAAAGGGTTCCGCAGGACGGCAGAATCGCCATAAAAATACTCGGCAAGGAGCTTGACCTGCGCGTCTCGGCCCTGCCCGCACAGCACGGCGAGAGCATCGTAATGAGAATTCTTGATAAGCAATTGGGCCTCGTGTCCCTGGAAGACCTGGGATTCCATCCCGATGATTATAGAAAGTTCAGGCAGATTATAAAAAAACCCAACGGCATCTTCCTTGTCACAGGCCCTACCGGAAGCGGAAAAACCACAACCCTGTACGCGGCCCTGAAAGAACTTAACAAACCCAATGTCAAAATTATAACCGCGGAGAACCCCGTTGAATACGTCATATCCGGATTAAACCAATCGCAGGTGAAAACCCAGATAGGAATGACTTTTGCGAAAATCATACGCGCCATGCTCAGGCAATCGCCGAATATAATACTCGTCGGTGAAATCCGCGACCCGGAAACCGCTGAAATAGCCGTTCAGGCCGCCCTTACGGGCCACCTCGTATTCAGCACCATCCATACAAATGACGCGCCTTCAACAATCGCAAGATTGCTTGACATAGGGGTCAAACCCTTCCTCGCCGCGTCTTCCATACAGGCAATTATGTCCCAGCGCCTCGTAAGAGTGCTCTGCCCTGCCTGCAGAAAACCTTATATGCCTTCAGCCTCGGAATTAGCCACCGTTAATTTGACCCTGAAAGACACGGAAGGAAAAACTCTTTATAAGCCCGGCGGCTGTGAACAGTGCAATAACCACGGGTTCAAGGGAAGGAAAGGACTGTTTGAACTCATGGAAATGAGCACGACATTGCGTGAAATGGCGTTCCGCAAGGAGCCGACAAACGTAATACGCGAACAGGCCCGCAAAGAAGGCATGGTAACCCTGCTTGAAGACGGCAGGAGAAAAATACTTGAAGGCATCACGACAGTGCAGGAGGTCCTCAGCCTGGCCAAACGCGAAGACCTTACGTACAGCAAATAATCACATTTTCGGAGAAAAAATATGGCTATTGAGCTTTCCAAACTTCTTTCCGTAACAATTGAAAAAAACGCATCCGACATACATCTTGACGTGGGCAGGCCTCCCACACTGCGCCTGCACGGAAGATTGCGGCCCCTTAACATCCCCGTGCTCCAGCCGCAGGATACCGAGGCTTATGTAAAAGAAATATTGCCGGAAAGGTGCAAAAAGGACCTCGAAGAAAACGGCGGCGCGGATTTCGGGTTTGCCTTTGAAACAAAGGCGCGCTTCAGGTCCAGCGCGTTCAAACAAAAAGGCTGTTACGGGCTCGCCCTCAGGCTCATACCGTCTAAACTCCTTACCTTTGAACAAATCGGGCTTCCCGAAGCGGTAAGGCCTCTGCTTACAAGGCCGCGCGGATTGATACTCGTCACAGGCCCTACCGGAAGCGGCAAAACTACTACGCTTGCGACAATGATAGACACGATAAATACTGAGCGCGACTGCCATATTGTCACGATAGAAGATCCCGTTGAATATTACCATGAACACAAAATGTCCATCATAACCCAGAGGGAACTCGGCGCGGATGTAAGCTCGTTCGCGGAAGGATTGCGCAGGGCGCTGAGGATGGACCCCGACGTCATACTCGTCGGCGAAATGAGAGACCTTGAAACAATTTCCACTGCCATAACTGCCGCGGAAACCGGCCACCTCGTGTTCGGCACCCTGCACACTACCGGTTCGGCAAGGACTATAAACAGGATTATTGACGCCTTCCCGCAGGAACAGCAGGAACAGATACGGGCACAGCTGTCCACGTCCGTAATCGCGGTCATATCCCAGATGCTCCTGCCGCGGGCTGACGATTCAGGCATAGTGGCCGCCTTTGAAGTAATGCTCATGACGCCCGCAATACAAAATAATATCCGTGAAAACCAGACGCATAAGATAGTCTCGGCCATTCAGACCGGCGGCAATAAAGGCATGGTCATGTTGGATGATTACCTGCTGATGCTCTACAGGCAGAAGAAAATCTCTTATGATGACATGTTTGAAGCCGCGCAGGACCAGGAAGAAATAGTCTCTAAACTTAACGACCATCAGTCGCCTAAACGATAACGAATCTCTAAATAATATTGATGCAATTAAATTCGTGACCCGTGGCCCGTTTCCCGGGTTCCGTCTTTACAAAGGGTGATAGGGTGAAAGAATGATAGAGTGTTCGTTTAGAAACATTCTATCATTCTTTCGTCCCGTCCTTCATACTTCATTTTTCATTCTTCCTCCTCAGTTATCGAGCGTCTTGCGCACTCTTTTCAGGACATCGTCCAATACATACGGCTTTTGAATAAAATCCTTCACGCCAAGCTCAAGAAGCCGGGATTTCAAATCAATTTCAAAGTATCCGCTCGCGATAACGACCTTTAACCCGGGATTCAGCGTCTTCAACACCGATATCAGTCCGGCGCCGTCAAGCTTGGGCATGCCCATATCAGTCAACACCATCGCAATTTCTTCCATGTGCCGCGTATAGACGTCCACCGCTTCTCTGCCGTCTCCTGCAGTCAATACCTTGTAGGTTGTAAAAAACGGTTCAAAAATGCGGCTCTTCAGGTTTTCATCCATGCCAATGCCCGTATCTGATACGGAAACGGCAACACTGCTGTTTTTTCTTGACTTTTCTATCTGCATATATTATAATATTGTAATGTATGAATTTAAGAGGCTTATATGAAAAACATTGATGGCCAACTGTACGAACTGCACGCGGAAATGTGCAAGGTGTTTACCTCCGCGAAGAGGCTGGAAGTTATTAATGCCCTGCGCAACGGGGAAAAATCCGTCGGCATTCTTGTAAAAGAACTGCGGATATCCCAGGCCAACCTTTCCCAGCACCTCGGCATCCTGCGCGAAAAAGGCGTTGTCAAGACACGGCGCGAGGGAACGACGGTTTTTTACTCCCTTGCCTTCCCGAAAATAATCAAGGCGTTTGACATCATCCGCGAAATGCTGATGGAACGCATCGCGCGCGCGGGAAGAATGGCTGTCAGGCTGTGATCAATCGCGGCTCATGAATAACAACGCAAATCTTAAATTTCCGGAGGGTTTTATGGCTGTTAAAAATGAATTCGCCCGATCAAGACTGCGCAGGCAGGTTTTTTTTGCCTTTGTATTCCTCGCAATACTCGCCGCCGGATGGTTTTACCCCCTTCTGGGATTCTTCATTCCGGCCTGCATGGTGCTCGGCATAGGCATCGCGCTCTTCCGCGGCCGCAAATGGTGCGACTGGTTCTGCCCGCGCGGAAGTTTTTTTGACGCGTTGATGAAACCGGTCAGTCCGTTGAAAAAAATACCCGGCTTTTTCAAAGGCCTGCCCTTCAGGATTGGCGTTATTGCCTTTTTAATGGGCATGATGACGTTGCAGATAACGCTCCGTTGGCCGGACCCGGGCAGGATCGGAATGTTTTTCATAATACTTCTGTCCGTAACAACTGCCATAGGAATTATCCTGGCATTTGCCGTGCACCCGAGAACGTGGTGCAGTTTCTGTCCTATAGGCTCGATGAATAACTGGGTTGACCGCCAGAATTATCTGTTGAAAATTGACGGAGCATCGTGCACGAAGTGCGCCCTTTGCGCAAAAGTCTGCCCTGTTCAGGTAACGCCCTATGATTTCAGGCAGGAAACCAAATCGCCGATAACGGACCGCGACTGCCTGCGGTGCGGGCTGTGCGTATCCTCGTGCCCCAAAAAGGCGCTGGAATTATAAAGCAAACCGCTTCCGGCGATTCGTCCGGAATGCCGTTAACAATGTTTTTATGTTCTCTTTATAATTTATTAACGAACATCTGTTAAATTGCGCAGTGTTACGCTGTTGCCATTCGGTCCCCGGATCCCGGGCATCGGATCCCGGATTGCCGGTTTTTCTTGATTTTTTTCGATAAATCCGTATGATTTGTAATTATTACAAATTCATAAACATTATAAATTGTTAGGAGATTACTATATGCGTAAAGTTTTTGTTTTTTCCGTATTCGCGGCGGTTTTCGGGTTGTTTTTTATCCGCGCAGCGTCCGCGCAGGAGGAATTCAAGCCCTCCGTTGATTTCAAGGGTTCGTGGCTCGCCGCGGGCTATCTTGACACCGGCAACCAGGGTACTTACCCGGACGGTTCGTTCCAGGCGCCTGCAATGCGGTTAAAAACCAATATCGGCGTCGCGCCCGACGCAAAAATCGTCCTGCGCATGAACCTTGACAACGCGGCATTCAACGGGTTTGATTTCATGATGCTGGAATACATGGGCATCCTCGGAAGCGTCTCGCCTTCCTTCAAAGACAGCGCATTCAATCCTAACCTGCGCATAGGACGTTTCAAATTGGATATGGGCGAAGAAACCATAGCCAACAATCCCGTTGACGGCGCGCTTATATCCGCATCCGCGGGAAACATGACGGGCTTTGACGAAGGCCTTATGCTTTTCCAGAGCCTGCCCAAAGAAAGGGCCGGCATCCCGCTGAAATGGTCTTTTACAATAGCCAACGGCAACAAGGGGGCCGGGGCGGACAATGAACAGGCCAAATCCATGCTCTTAAAAGTCGGCGTGAATCCGCTGGAATCCCTGTACATGTCCATGTCTTACTATAACTCGGGAGATATCGGAACCGCTTCCACGGATATCACTTTTGCCGGACTTGGCACAGGGCCGGCCAATGCCACTGAATGGGACAGAACGGTATTTGAATTTGACGTGCGGTACGATTTCATGCCCGGGCCTAAGGAAAAACGGCTTGAACCCGGGGCCACGGCATTTTCCGACAGCAAGGCATTCGTACGACTAGCGTACGGCATGTTCACGGACGACGGCTCGGACAAGGCCGCGCCTGTTGTCAGCGTAACCGACCGCGACGGAAATTACATGTATCTTGACGGCGTGTATAACGCGACGGACAAGATATACCTCGCCGCGCGCTACAGTTTTATCGGATTTGACGAAAGCTCTTTATACGATTCATTGAACGGCGTAACGGCAAATAAATATACCCGCATATCGCTTGGCATCGGATACCGCCTGTCCGACAACGTCCATGTAAAAACCGAATTCACATCAAATTCCGAAGACGTCCCGGCAGGTACGGATGAACCGGAAAATAACCAGATTGGATTATTGTTCACGGCAAGGTTTTAATTCAACATTTATTATCTTGCAGAGGCGCTATATACGGCGTCTCTGCTTTGTTTCCAAGAATTTCATTAGTCTGCGATTTTGTTTTTCGTTCCAGGAACAATCTTTCTTTTATAAAGCATTTAATAACCGCAGATAATCCCTCATTGATTCATACACCATAGCCGAAATAAGATTAATAAAAGGCGCATCAGTTTGGGGAGCAGTCTGCGTTTTCTTAATCGCGTTAATATTGTCATTTCGCAAAATCGGAGGAATAATAGCTATCACATAGCCACACTGCAAAAGAGCCAGATTCATTAACAACCGCGCCGTTCGGCCATTGCCGTCCACAAACGGATGAATCGCGACCAGCTCCTTGTGTAATATCGCGGCAAATTCCACCGGATGGAGTTTTTTTCTCATCCCGGGTATTTTTGAAACAAATTCTTTCATCAGTCTGGGAATTCTTGCCGGCGCCGGCGGCACAAATTCCGTCCCGGTGATAATCACCTTCACCTTCCGGTAATGCCCGGCATTTGCCTCGTCAATCCGATAATAAAACAGCCGGTGCAGTTCCATAATATCCTTTTCGACGATTTCCTTATTAGTGGCCAACCGATACAGTAAATCGTATGCCTCGCTATGGCCTATTGCTTCATAGTGGTCCTTTATGGGTTTTCCGCCGATGGTAATGCCGTCCTCCAGGACGATTTTGGTTTCGGTTTCGGTCAAGGAATTTCCCTCCAGGGCATTGCTGGAGTAGGTCAAACCGATACGATAGTATTCCTTTAGTTGTTTTAGCGTATGTTTATCAAACGGCCTGCGTTTATCCGTTTTTTTCTTCAGTTCATCTATTTCTTTTATTTTGTTTTCGTATGTCATTTTTTACTCCTTTCCATGTATTATCAGCTCTTTTTTTTAAGGTCGCTAATTGCAACCTTAAAGCGGACATCTGCATGAATCAAGTCTGATTTGGAGACGTCAAAATGCCGTCTCAAAACATAAATATAACAATAATAAGGATAAATAACAAATAAAAATATTCATTCAAAGCGTTGCAGGGTTGCAGGGACAGGACACTCAGACTGTGTCATAATTGCTAAAAATGCCATTTTTGCGAAAATATTGCAAGCATTTATGCTGGTTTGCGGGCGGTGAAAATGTTAAAAACCTAATTGTGACACGGTCTGGACGCCCTGTCCCTGCAAAATGCTAAATGTAATTTTAAAAATGTTTGCTTTAACCGTCTTTTATGCTAAAATCTTTACTGCATCTGTTTTAAGGAATTTTACTTATGGACCTGAAAAAATACATCCGCGACATACCGGATTTTCCGAAAAAGGGTATCGTCTTCAAGGACATTACGCCGCTCCTGTCCAATCCCGGGGCATTTGAATTTGCCGCAAAAAAAATTGCCGGCAAATACAGGAATTCTAAAATAGCCGGCGTGGTGGGAATTGAATCGCGCGGTTTTATCATAGGGAGCGTCGTCGCCTGCCTTCTCGGCGCCGGATTCATACCCGTCCGCAAGAAAGGCAAATTGCCTTACAAAACAAGGTGTGCGTCTTACGGCCTTGAATACGGCACGGACAGCATAGAAATCCACGAAGACGCCGTTAAAAAAGGCAAAAACTATTTGTTGGTTGACGACCTTCTCGCCACAGGCGGCACTATGGCCGCGTGCTGCGGACTCGTGGAATGCCTGGGCGGCAAGGTGCTCGCGTGCCAGTTCGTCATCGAATTATCATTCCTTAAAGGCCGGGATAAATTGAAGAACTATAAAACGAATTCATTGATAATATATTAGTGGCCGGCAGTCGGTGATCGTGCAGTCGCAGGTTGAGGCCTGCGGTTAGTGAATAGTTAATAAAACTATGTCTAAAGAATCAACGCTCAAAAAAATTAAGGACGATATCGCCCGCGGTGATCTCGGAAAGGCGCGCGACAGACTGCACGGCCTGATTCATGCATATCCCGACGACCCCAAGTTGCGAATACTGCTTGGTGAAATCTATCATAATTTACAATTCCCCGCAATGGCCGGAAGGTATTGGTATCTTGAAGAAAACAAAACCCCTGAAATGCAATCCGCCTGCGAGGCATTTGAGAAAGACCGCGGCATGGACCCGTTTCGTATACTGGCCGCATTGCAATTCCGCGGTGATTATAAATGCCTGAATGAATTTGCCAGGACAAAAATCCACGCCCTTGAAAATGAAAGTTCAAAGAAACATATACGTGCGTCTGAACTTAAACCAGCCGGAAAACCGTCAAAACGAAAGAAGATTGTTGTGCCGGACTGGGCAAGTTCGGGATGTATGATATTGATTATTGTTATTTTGCTCCTGGCCATAATCGGTTTTATTTCGCTGTTCTGAACGACGTATGAACTAAAGAAACAGAAGCAGGAAATCCTCAAAATCTAAAAGTAATTCCTCAAGGCTCGCCCGCGCTACGCCTACAAGTTTCAATGCGGTCTTTTTGGAAGTGCCTGAAGCCATACAGCCCTCGACGATATTTGTGAGTCCTTGTATGTTTGTGATTTAGAAATGCAACAACTTTGTCGCAAAAGATTCATTTAATGTATCTCTTCATTTCGTCTATACATTTCTTACAAAACGGCTTGCCGCTTTTCAATCTGTCTTCAGATAATTTTTCCCAAGCATCAGGAACCCTGCCCCCCTGCCTCATAACGCATTCCTGATCGCAATGGTCTTTATATAATACTGAACTGTTGGATTGGTCTGACAATGCATCAATGCCATTTCTTCCAGATGCGGCTAAAAAAACATGCCCTAATTCGTGCATAACAAGCGTTTTTATGCATTCTTCTTGCTTTTGAGAATCAGACAATCCCCGAAACCTTTTAACTGAAAGAACCACGCCGATATCTGGAAAGCTATCACCTATTACGAAGTTATACCAAGCACCGTCATCGCGTTTACTCGTAAGATCTTTATCAATAATCATTACAACAAAATGTAAAAGGTTTTTTGTTAGCGGTGATTTCCGATAAAGTTTCAGCAGATCATCGTCATAAATCTGGCATCCATTGGCAGTTTTTACTTGTGCTTCAGCAAGATACCAATCTATACTTTCATGTTCGCCTGAACCCTGATTCCAACATCCAAGGTCATTAATCTGAATTTCTTTTTCAAGACCGATGATTTTTAAAATGGTTTTTACCCCGCTCATGACCGCACTGTGTTCATTTTTTGTCACGCTGGCGGAATTCATTATGAATACTGGTTTTCTTATTTGCATATAAAATTGTTTTCCACGCGCATTATACGCGATTCTGACCGGTACTTCCTTCTTCATTTTCCCTCGTATCTTCTTCAATTATTGACAGATATTCCTTCCAGCTTATTTCCCCATCCAAGAAGGCCTTTTTAAAGCCGGTTATGTCGGCGGCCTCTTTTTCGCATTCCGGCGAACAAAACGGGCTGTTCGGCCTTACCGGCGCCTTTACACAAATAGCACAATAAAGTATCATATTATTATTATCGGTATTTGTTTCCCCATAAAATACAAAAAAACAAAGGTGTTTCTGCCTTACCTCTGCAATCGGCTTGTTTCCTCGCTGGGCGCAATAAAATTTATTTTCATACGAGAAATACGGGGATTTGCCATAACTAAACACCATATTTAACAATTCAAGACTATTGTTAAGTATAAAACATGACGATATTGTTATTATGGAAATCTCGCGCGAAAGGAATTTCCTTATTAAACAAAAATATGCATTTATTAAATACCGCCATAACGACCAAGAAAACGTATTAGCAGGCATTTGTCTTGTATTCGTAATAGATTGTTCGTCAACAGTTCTTCGTGTCTTCTCCCTTTTCCTTAGTTAATATTTATGTAAGTGATCCCGCGCAGGGAGTGCCTTCGTGGCAAAGAAATAAAAAGTAATGGACATAAATCTATTCAAAAACACAACTGCCGGCCGGTTGGCCAAGGCGCCTGAAGGTTATTTCGCCTTCATACCGGCCCCTTTGCCGCCGGAATTCAAATGGTCTGCCGGAATGGGTTCGCTGATATCCCAGGCGTCTTACGCATTCGGACAGCTTGCCGCCACTGCCGAACACCTGCCCGAATGCAAACTCTTAGTCCCGGCTTTTCTCAGGCGCGAGGCCGTTTTCTCCTGCAAAATCAAAGGACGCCTGACTTCCATGTCAGACCTTTTTCTGTGTGAAACCACAGGCATGGAAATCTACAAAGACGTCAAGGAATCCGTCAGTTATACGCAGGCCCTTGAACAAGGCCGCGCCATTTCCATGGAAAAAGGATTCAATTTTCAACTCCTGCGCGAACTGCATAAAACGCTTTCGCAAGATGCCGCCGCGATAATAAATCCCGGCGAATTCCGCGGCAAACAGACCTGGACCGGCCTGCCGGCAAGTACTATTGACGCCGCATCCTACGTGCCTCCGCCCGCGGATGAACTCAAAACCGCTATGGCGCAATTTGAAGATTTTCTTACCTCGGAAAAATCCATGCCCGCCCTTATCAAGGCCGCTTTTCTTCTCTACCAGCTTGAAGCCGTCAGGCCTTTTGCCGCAAGAAACGGAAAATTGGCGAGGATCTTCATAGTGCTTTTCCTTTCCAACGCCGCCGGGCTCCCGTCTCCGCTCTTTGGCATCAGCCCTTTTCTGGCGAAATACCGCGACGAATACCAATCCGCATTTCTGAACGCGTGCAGGCAGGGCGCGTGGCAGACGTGGGTGGAATTCTTCCTCCGCGCCGCATCAGACCAGGCGCAGAACGCCGTTCAGCGCGCGCATTCCTTATTGGCTCTGCGCCGGGATATGTTGAAAAAAATCGCTGACGCGCCGCCTACGACGGAAAAATTGCTGGATTTTCTTTTCGCAAGGCCGGTCATCAACGTTAATTCCGCCGCGCAGGCGCTGGACCTGACGTTTCCCGCGATAAGCAAGGCCATGCGCGGGCTTGAAACCGCCGGCATCATCGCGGAATTCACCGGCAATAAACGCAATAAGATCTATGCCGCCGAGGATATTTTAAAATTGCTGGAAAAAGAATAATACTATTCTTAAGAATTCCGCCAAAAATATGCGCATCATTTTAACAAATTGCTTAAAAAGTTGTACTCCGACGAATTCATCCGCCTAAATATTTCTTGACAATCTATACACTTTCGTATAGAATGTCAGGATGAATCTGGACCGCAGTATTTATAATTCTGTTATCGGCAGTATCGGCCGCAGGGAAATCGGCATTATCGTAGGCCCGCGGCAGGTCGGTAAAACCACCCTTCTTAAGGAAATCGCCGGTTATTGCAAAAATAACCGCATTGCCTTTAAATACTACAATCTGGAAATGCCTGCGGATGCGGGCTTTTTCGCGAGAACGCCGGCAAACATACTGGCGGACCTTACCCGGAATAAAAACGTCGTGCTTATAGACGAATTCCATTACCTGCCCAACGCGACAAAATTATTCAAGGCCATATATGACGGTTATCCGGATGTAAAGGTTTTTGCTTCCGGTTCGTCGGCCATTGAAATGCATAAGCACCTGAAAGAAAGCCTCGCGGGCAGAAGGCATTTATTCAGGATGTTTCCTCTCTCATTCTGGGAATGGCTGCCCTGCAGAACAACGTCCCTGAAAAAACCCGAATCGTTTGATTCGGAATTCAGCGCTCAAACCCATGAAAAACTGAAAACGTTTCTTGATGAATTTGTTATTTTCGGGGGAATGCCGGGGCTTGTGCACGAAAAAAGCAGGGATTTCCAGAAACGGTTGCTTTTGGATTTAGTCGCAACTTACATGCAAAAGGACATTAAGGCCTTATTGCGTGAGGAAGACATCCTTTCGTTCAACAGGATGCTCGCTCTTCTCGCGTCACAAGAGGGAAACCTATTAAGCGAGAATAACGTTTCAAACAGCCTGAATTATTCCCTTCGCCAGGTAAGAAATGACCTTGCCATTCTTGACCAGACTTTTTTGCTGAACATCCTGAAGCCGTTCCATGCGAACCGCGGCAGGGAATTGAAACAAACCAATAAGACATATTTTTTTGATTCCGGCATACGCAATGCCATACTCCAGGACTTCAGGATTCCCGGCAACAGGCCCGACAAAGGCGCTCTTATGGAAGCTTTCGTGCTCCAGGAAATACAGAAACACATGCGGGTTACCCAGGAACTTTTTTATTGGCGCACAAGGGAAAAAAACGAGGTTGATTTCATATTAGTACAGGACAGGACGCCTGTACCCGTTGAAGTAAAATCCCAAATTTCAGCCGGAGAGATTCCCGGCGGAATAAAACAATTTTTTGCCAACTATAAGGAAAGCCGTTTGGCAGTGGTGCTGAACGATTCCATCAGGGCGCTTGTGAAATACGAAGGACGCAAAATATTATTCGCGCCGCATTATTACGCGGCGCTGATTCCGGAATTGTTTTAATTTTTGAAAGGCAGTATTTGTATGGAACTGCAGAAAATGCGGAAAAAAATCGATCTTATTGACTACGAGATGCTCAAGCTTCTCAACCAGCGTATGGAATACGTCCTGCGACTGAAGAAACTGAAAAGCTCGGTCACCGACACTGACCGCGAGCTTGAGGTATTCCAGCACATACGCAGGTTTTCCCAGCATCTTATCAAACCGGAATTTTCCGAAAAAATTTTCAGGGAAATCATAAAAGAAAGCAAACGCCTTCAGGAACAGGACATCAAGGTCGTCGGATTCCAGGGCGAACACGGGGCTTACAGCGAGGTCGCGGCGCTCTCGTACGAGCCGGCCCTCGTGCCTATTCCGTGCGTTGATTTCGTTGACGTATTTGAAGGCGTCAAGAACAACCAGCTTGATTACGGCATCGTGCCCGTGGAGAATTCCCTTGAAGGCGCTGTCGCGCAGGTAAACGACCTGCTGATTGAAACCGACCTCAAGATTACGGGCGAAATCAGCATCCCCATCCACCACCACCTGCTTGCCATAAAGGAAACGGATTACCGCGACATACGCGTGGTATATTCCCATCCCCAGGCGCTCGCGCAATGCCACGGTTTTATTTCACGCAACAAACTTGACCCGAGGCCGTTCTACGATACCGCGGGCGCGGCCAAAATGCTCGCCGCCAAAGGCGCGCGGTCTATCGCGGCCATTTCCAGCGCGTTATGCGCCGAACTATACAACCTTGACATCATCAAGGAAAACATTGAAGACCACGAATCAAACAAAACGAGATTCCTCGTTTTATCCGCCGAACCCTCAAAGGCCGCCGGCAACAAGTGTTCCATGATATTCCAGACCCGGCACGAGGCAGGCGCCTTGTTCAGGGTCTTAAGGATTTTCTCCGATGCGGACATAAATCTTACCCGGATAGAATCCCGGCCGGTACGCAAAGAACCCGGCCAGTACGCGTTCCTCCTTGATTTCCTCGGTTCCGATACCGACGCGAAAATACGCGGGGCGCTTGAAAAGGTTAAAAAAGAAACCGCCATGTTCAAATTCATGGGCTGTTACAAGGAGGCCGTGAAATGAAAATCGCCATAACAGGCGCCGGCCACATGGGCTCATGGCTTGCGAAAGAATTGTCTGCCGGCAATTCCATTGCCATTTATGATACCGATACAGCCAAAGCCGCTTCGGCCGCGGCCGGCATAAAGAATTGCCGTTCGTTTGATGGAATTTCAGGATTAAAGGAATTCGCTCCCGAAATGTTCATAAACACCGCGAGCCTGCAGAATACCGTTGCCGCGTATAAAGAGTCGGAAAAATTCCTCCCGAAGGATTGCGTCTTGTGCGATGTGGCTTCAGTCAAAAACGGACTGCCTGAATATTACACCGGATGCGGATTCAGATTTGTTTCCTTTCATCCGATGTTCGGCCCGACCTTCGCGGACATGAACGCATTAAAAGAAGAAAACGTTGTGCTTATAAGGGAATCCGATGAAACTGCCGCGGAATTTTTCAGGGCGTTCTTTAAGCGGCTCGGCCTTCGCATATTTGAATATTCCTTCGCGGAACATGACCGGATGATGGCGTATTCGCTGACGATACCGTTCGTATCTTCGCTTGTATTTGCGGCATGCGTGGACGCCACGGCAGTGCCTGGAACCACGTTCTCACGGCATATAAATATAGCCCGCGGCCTGCTTTCCGAAGACGACCATCTGCTGGCGGAAATCCTGTTCAACCCGAATTCGTTGGAAAAAATAGAAAAAATAACGTCCAGGCTTGAATACCTGAAGCATATAATAAAAGGTAGGGATTCGGAAGAGATAACGAAGTTTTTTAATAAATTACGGAACAATGTAACCGCATAACTTTTTGCCACAGAGCCCACAAAGGACTCAAAGAGCGGCGACTTCGGAAAGCTGACGATATGCCCGTCAAAGCATAGGATGTGTATTTGATGACAGTCTGCGATCGTAAAACTATCGGCGTTTGTGCGCGCTCAAGAAATATCGTTTCTCTTTCTGTGGCTGCGTCAGCCGTGTAATCGTAATCCGCTTAATCTGTTAAATCTGTTGTTAAAAAGGAATATGTTAAATCTTTATGAAAAACATAAAACTCGTTGCCCTTAGCGGCAGTAAAAGAACTATCGTAAAAGTTGACGGCGTTAAAATCGGCGAAGGTTTTACCGTAATTGCCGGGCCGTGCAGTGTTGAAAGCGAAGAGCAGACCCTTGAAACCGCGCGCGCGGTCAAAAAAGCCGGCGCCGACATGTTCCGCGGAGGGGCTTTTAAGCCGCGCACGTCTCCTTATGCCTTCCAGGGCCTGGGCTTAAAGGCCCTTAAGATCCTTGAAAAGGCCAAGAAGGAAACCGGCATGCCCATAGTTACCGAAGTGCTTGACACGCGCGACGTGTCCTGGGTATGCGAATACGCGGACATACTGCAGATAGGCGCGAGGAACATGCAGAATTTTTCCCTCCTCAAGGAAGCGGGAAAATCCAACAAAACGGTACTGCTCAAACGTGGCATGCATTCCACCATAGAAGAATGGCTCAACTGCGCGGAATACATTTTAAATGAAGGCAATCCGAACGTCATACTTTGCGAAAGGGGCATACGCACGTTTGAAACCTACACGAGAAACACGCTTGATTTAAGCGCGATACCGGCGGTCAAGGAATTGACGCATTTGCCGGTGATAGTTGACCCGTCGCATGCCGTAGGAAAGGTAAGCCTTATAGAACCGATGTGCCTCGCCGCCGTTGCCGCAGGCGCGGACGGATTGATTATAGAAGTCCACAGAAACCCGACCGAGGCGCTCAGCGATAAGGAACAGGCGCTCAATCCCAGACAATTCTCTGATATAATGAAAAAAACGCGGGCGTTATACAAATACGTTACCGAGTTAAGGGGTTAAAGGGTTTGAATTAGGGGCGAATGGCCATTCGCCCTTACTGCTTATTTAACTGCCTGTAAATATCTTGCATTCCGTCCTGTTTTTTGCTATAGTACAGCCAAACGTGTTATGGAGGTTTCTCTTTATGAGACCGGATATGTGTAAGTATTTGTTTTTAATTTTGTTCATCGCCGTGTCATGCCTGCTCGCGTCTGCCGGCGATATTATTGACGACGCGTCAAACGATTTCAGAAAGTTCTCCAAAGAAGGAGACTCCGCCAAGGCTAAAGCCGCTATAACCATGATAGCGCGCGCCAATAACCTGAAGGCCGCAAAGGCGCTCCTTAAGATTGTGCTGGAGGTCCCGAAGGAGAACGACGAACTCTACTGGGCCGCGCTCAACGGCATCGCGGCCGTGGACAATGCCGAGGCCGGCCAGGAAATCATCACCTTCCTGTCCAAGAACATGAAAAAACCCATAGCCGTTGACCTGGTATTCATCCTGAAATCAAATCCCAATGACAAAATGATTCCCGTCATGGAAACCGTACTTAAGGACGGCACCGCGGAGATGAAAGAACTCGCCGTAGATTACATCAGCTCCGTGGAATCCGACAAAGCCGCGCTTTCGCTTATCAATGCCCTCGGCATACTGGGCGCTAATGACGCAACCATAAAAAGCCGCATAGTCAAAATCCTTGAGAGCCGCTCGGGCGAAACATTCGGGGAAAATATTGCGGCATGGAAACAGTGGTTGGATGAAAACAAGGATTCCGGAGGCGCCGCGGCCGCCGGCGCGCCCGCGCCTAAAGCCGCTGATACGGCAAAAGACATGCTGGATTCGGTAAGAAAATCCGAAGTGGAAAATATCGGCAAAGGCTCGGGTGAAATTATCGTTATTGACGGCAAATGCGTCTGCGGCCAGGACCATAGCTTTGATCATATACAGGAAACCCTTAAACAACTCGGCATTCCGCATACCGTAGTAAGCAGGCCGGATTTCGATGCGGATTCGTACCGGATGGACGACAAGGTGGCCATCATTTTTAACTGCAACATGTATAAGGACCACTGCATATGCCCTACCTGCAAGCCCAGCGCGGATAAGAATATGCGCCTGTATACCTGCACGGGCTGTGACATACACGACAAAAGAAATAATAAATTCAGCGATAAGACAATAGAAAAAATCCGTAATTATGTCGCCAACGGCGGATATATTTTTACTGAAGACTGGGAGCTTGAAGAAGTGCTGGAAAGAGCCTTCCCGGAATACGTCGGGCATACGGCGTATTTAAGCGAACAACAGGTTAAAATCCTTCCTGAAAAAGGCGCGGCCGCGCACCCGTATTTGAAAGGCGTATTTGAAAGGCCCGTCAAGGCCGTCCAGGGAGGCGACGCAGGCAAGACAATGGTGGAAAAACCCCAGTTGAAGGTGGGCGACGGCGAATGGAAAATAGACCAGGACAGCCCGAATTTAGTCGTCAAAAAAGCCGGCGACGTAGCCGTCCTTATGGTCAGCCCTGAACTTAAAAAAATAGACGCCGAGGCGGACAGCGTGGCAGTAACATTCCGTTATACCGGTAAGAAAAAAGCCGCCGTCGCATCGGGCGGAGGCGCCAAACCGGAAGGCGGCAGTGTGCTCCACGTTCTAAGCCATTTCGGCAAACAGAAAAGCAAAACCGACGCGTTCGCTCTGCAATACCTCCTGCTGAATTTCCTCGCGGATGCAAATCAGGCCTTTAAAAACCGGTAATGAAACCAATGATTTGCATGCCAGTATTTCCGTAGGGGCGAACCTGTGCGTCCGCCCCTTAAAACCATCAGAAAACTCAGGCCCGAATCCCATCCGTGCCCCCATGCCCATCATCATTAAAAATATTGACTTTTTTTGAAAAATTTGTATACTTTATAGATGTAGTCATAATATGACTATTATTTATAAGGATAGGGCCTATGAATAGGCTTACAGAACATTTTTTTAAAACGTCTGTTTGGATTTTTAATCAAACTGACGTAAAAATGGCCATCAACGGTTCTCGTTTCAGCCGGCACGGACTTATCAAGCGTGCGATTGCGAACGGCGAGATCTTAAAGATTCGCCGGGGGCTTTACTGTCTTGCGCCTGCATATCAGAAAAAACCTGTCGGCATTTATGGCATTTCCGAATATATTTACGGGCCCAGCTATATCAGTTTTGAAACCGCGCTCAGCTACCACGGCTGGATTCCCGAATCGGTTTATGTTTGTACATGCGCAAGTTACCGCAATTCAAAGGAATTCAAAACGCCTTTAGGAATTTTCAGTTATAATCATGTGCCCCAGAAGGCATTTTATGCGGACGTTGAACGATGTGTTGGCAGTAACGGAAACGTTTATTTTATGGCATCCGCCGTCAAGGCTATGGCGGATTATGTTTATGTTCGCAAACCCGGCTGGACGAACATCCATGATGCCGCAAAAAGCCTTCGCATCGAGTCAATTGATTTGCATTCTGTAAATGCTCAGCAATTAAGCGCTCTAACAGAAAATTACAATAATGGCAGAGTAAAGCATTTTCTCAATAATTGGAAGGGGGCTCTAAAATCATGAACGTACAAATAATACAGCAAAGACTGCTGTCGTATAACTGCAAAACAGAAATCGATGAACAACATGCAATACGCGAGATTACGCAAGATGTGGTTCTCGCGGCATTAGGGCGCAGTGATTTTTTCCAGCATGCTTTATTTCACGGCGGCACCTGTCTTCGGATATTTTACGGATTGAACCGGTTTTCGGAAGACATGGATTTCATTCTTCAAGAGCCTGACAAGGAATTCAGCTTTGAAAACTGCATTAATCCGCTCAAAGACGAACTGTCCGCCTACGGATATAACGCGGATATTACCGACCGCAGTACTGCCGGCGCGGCGGTCAAAAAGGCGTTTCTGAAAGATGAATTAATAGGAAAAGTAATTGAATTCCAATATCAAAACCAGACCGGTCCGATGAACAAAATCCGCATCAAGCTTGAGGTGGACACAAACCCGCCGATTGGAAGCGGCAGTGAACTGAAATACGTTGATTTTCCGTTTGTTTCATCAGTTGCCGTGCAAGACAGGCCCAGCCTGTTTGCAGGCAAACTCCATGCCTTGCTTTGCAGAGAATATGCAAAGGGCCGCGATTGGTATGATTTTATATGGTATACAGGACGGGATATTGATATTAATTATACGTTCTTGACTTCAGCAATCGCGCAAATGGGTCCATGGAAAAATCAAGGCATTCAAGTCAATGAAACATGGCTTGTTGGAGAACTTGAAAAAAAAATACTTTCACTCAACTGGGGGCAGGTTGCCGATGATGTGCGGCGCTTTATCCCCATTAACGAACAGCAGTCGCTTGGCCTCTGGGACAAAGAACTGTTTTTACAGCAGTTGGCCAAGTTACGAAAGTTCGTGTAAGAGCGGTTTTGCCCCGCCCCTTCATGCTTCGTCATGCTGGTGCGGTTCAAATACCGCGTGATGGCCGTCGCGGTCCTTAAGCACCTTTATCATGCACGCGCCCGTAATGATGCTGAACGCGAACATATACGCCCAGACGATCATGTATATTATGGCGGCCAGGGAACCGTAAACCAATTCATACCTCACCGTGCCGCGCGACAGGTAAAATGAAAATGCCAACTTTATGCCTTCCCACAGCAGTGTGCCCGTAATTGCGCCGGCAAGGGCGTACAGCGGCCTCGGTTTGATCCTCGGCACTATCCTGTACAAGGCGTAAAACAGCGCGAGAGACGTGGCCAGCGCGAACGCGTACGGCAGTATTTTTTCCATGAAGGTCCTTTGTATGCCGTCAACTATCGGCAAGGCGGACATGTGGGCGCCGATATAACTCGCGGCCATCTCCCAGAACATGGAAACCACGACAAGAATTACGATTATCGCCAGGATGTACATCGTATCCAGCAGGCGGTGTATGAAATCCTTGTGTTTCTGGATGTCCATTATTTTTTCCAGGGCAAAATTCAGGGCGAAAATTATATTTTTGGAAATCCATAAAAGCGCCGCGATACCTATCAAGCCGAGGGCATTCTTGTTTTTTATGGCGAAATCCAGGGCCTTTCTTATGGAATCGTCCATTACAGGTATATTCTGGTCAAGGAGTTTCAGGAAATGCACCCGGGCCTCAAAATCCGAACCGAAAACAAAACCTATGATGGATACGCACACCAATATGACGGGAATAATGGAAAGCACCATGAAATACGCGATGGATGCCGCGAGATAAGACCCGTTGTGCACGGAGTAAGTCTTATACAGGTCAATACAGAATGCCCATGTTTTTTTGATTGCAGGAGTCATTGCAATATGGTATAAAGGTTTCAGCATTTTGCAATAAAAATGTTGACATTTCAGAATTTGCAAAGTATAATATGCGCAGTAAAAAATTCAGGAGATATTTTATGTACCGAATTCCAGGAGTAAAAGTTAATTTTGCTGTTTTGTTATTTTTGTGCTGTTCGCTTTTATTCTTAACCCTATGCGGCAAACCGGACGGGCCGTCTTCATCGGCTTCAAACACTACATCCGCTACTCCGCCCCAATCCCCCCTTGCGGACAATAAGCCGCATCTTCTGAACGAACTCTTCACCGCTCTCAAAGATCCTGTAATCTCAGTGCTGGAAATAGACGCCAATAACGACGGTTCAAAAGACATACTCCTGACTACTGCTGGAAACGAAATATACGCGCTCGTAAACCAAAATGGCGGAACCTATATTGCCAAAACATTGCTTTCCAATCAATCAATCTCCTGAGAGTATAAATACTGCAAGCAAAAACAATTCGCCTGCTCAGTGGAAATTGAACAAGGATGCCGCGGATAACAGCCCGCCCGCGCATGAACCTATCCTCATTTCGACGGAAACCGCGGATATAAATAACGACGGATACGATGATATAATACTTGCCTATGCCGGTACGGAAAATGCGCCCTTGAAAATCCTCTGCGGCAATAGTATTGGCATGTACGACGACCTGTCAACCGCCCTGCTTCCTTCTCTTGACATACCGGCTCCGATAATGGCTAAATCGGCAGATGTGAATTCCGACGGCCTTGCGGACATCATAATCACTTCTTTTGGCAAAACGAAAGTTGACCCTTATGACGTAAAGGCCATAGACCCGAGAAAAAATTACGTGCTTATCAATTCCGGTACCGGCGCATTTACGGATGAAACCGTAAATCTATTCGGTGAAGATTTCGCCTATACAGCAGGAATAGACGTTCAGATAGCAGATTTTAACGGCGATGGACAGAATGAGCTTGTTTTGATAAAACCCGATGGCAATCTGCTGTATGAAAACGTTGACGGCAAATTCTTATCGTCATCATATTACGAAACTGTCACGCCTCAGCCGATTCAAAACCGGACGATAACCGTTGATGCAGATAACAACGGCAGTCAGGATACCATAGCAATTGCCAATGGAGCCCCCGTAATTATATATGACGCTCCCAATGCCCTTCAAAAACCAGCCGGACTCCAAACTCAAGACTCAGGACTCCAGACCTCGTATATTTCGCCGTTTCAATACAAGATTTCCGGCAAAGGCTCAAACAGAGCCAGAACATGGGCTTCCTGGTACGGCCCGGAAACAGCCGGCCCAGTAGGAAGTTATGATAATGAATCAGGTAAAATATGGCTTTATACAAGCACGCTTGCCGGGTATAGTTACACGTCGCCGTTAAGAATCGGATTTGAAGTGTTACAAACCGGGCCGGTGAATTTTACCGCGCAATCAAATGATTATACGGCCTATGATTTTCATAACGTAGATGCCGGAACAGTGTCAACGGTGAATATTGTACAGCAAGACAACTGCGTAACAAACGAAGACCTGTTAAATAACGCACGTGTTAAGATATACGGCCCGGACCAGGTAGAAACAAGAGAAAGGTTTACGATAAACGTACTTGGGCAGACGATAAATCCGATTTACAGCCTTGGTAATAACGTATATTCTGTGGAATTTTACGAAAACGACGTATTATTATATAGAAAAGGATTCAATTGAGGCGAAGAGCATATGTAACTAAAGACAGTTATCGTCCGCTCTCGTGTCTTCGTGTCTTCGTGGCAAAAACAGTAAAAGCCGTCGTTTTCCGTGTGTTCCGTGGTTAATAGCATGCGTTTGGTATCGGCGCCAAGCATAAAACCACGTTTTTTAACCACGGAAAACACAGAAAACACGGAAGATGTTAAAATAGATTACGTGTGACGTGAAGAGACAGGCCTTCCCTCCTGCGCCACTGGCTTCGGATAGTTGAATAACAAAGGAGGTTATATGCTGAAACCAAAAATTATTTTTGCAATCTTAGCTGTATTTGCAATCGTGAGCGTCTGCTATTTAGCTTTTTCGTCAAAACATAAGCAAAATATAGCTCACCTGCCAAAAAGGACTGGATAACAAGCATAAAGTAAAAGGATAAAAAAAATGGCAAGAAAATTATTTTTTGTGTTCGTTGTTTTGGGCAGTGCGGCTGTAATAACCATGCTGTATAGAAGAACGCATGTCCAGCCAGACACATGCCAATATTGTTTGCCTTTTGATATTGTAAAACAAATTGCTGTAACTGCAGACAAATCAAATCCCATATATGTCAGTAAATTTCAAACAGATTATTTTAATTACGTTCCGGCAACTGCGAAAAAAAAGACGATTGATCTGTATTCGGCTTCGCTTGTTTATGGAAGCTTTATAGCAATTAATGGAACTTTTGAATTGATTGCTTCTTTAAACCTTAAACCGCCCGGACTTAAACATATTTCACATTTAGAGAAAATCTCAGATTCGCCATCAAGCTGGCTTAATATTTCAAAAGACGCAAATTTGTCATTGGAAACGCTTCTGCCAGAACCCAACAAAAATGACCCCGTGATTGTAATTATTATCGGCCATTATCCGAATTCATCCCTTCTTGAAAGCACGTTGATAGGACCGATAAAACCAGAAGCAATAAAAGAAGTAAGTCTTGTTGTAGATTTTCTTTTGCAAAAAGATTTCAACGGAATTCCATACGATGAAGCGCAGAAAATGCTTAGTGCCCGGGAATATTGGAAGGTTTTCATCGGACTTGCACGAATTAAAACAATGGGGAAAATCACTTCCGCCGATTATTTTTCAGCACTCCGGAATTTACCGCCGACATGCAGTATGGACATAACGGATGAACTTTTTAAAGAAGTAACTGTTAATACTAACGTAAAAAATGAACTTACCGCAACGCTTATTTCTTTTATTAAAACCGCCACTCCGGCTCAACAGGAACCGGTTTTAAGTGAAATCAATAAATTACTGTCAGCCGAAATACGTAATCCCGCTCTTTCCCTTGATCAACTTTACGCGAAATATAATCCTAATGAAAACGATTACGATTATGAAACAAAAATCCGTGAGCTGGAAGATTTCTTAAAATGGGACAAATACGATTACGGAAAACAACATTATACTTCAAAAGAAAAAGAACTGCTTGCCGAAGTGAAAAAAGTAATCGGTGCTGAAAAATGGAAATGGAATATTGGAAACTGCCTGGAACCGAAAAAAGAATTATCCGATACGCTTAACAAATTGATTACACAGCATGCCGAAAATAAAGAATACGAGAATGTCACAATACAATACAAACAATTAAAAGTCCTGCTCAATAAAACGAAATGAATATTTTTTTCTAAACACAAATGGCCGTTATAACTTTTTCAATTTCTCTATAATCTCATTTATCACCCAATCCGGCGTTGACGCGCCGGCGGTTACGCCGACCTTTTTGAATTTCTTCAGCTTTTTCACATCCAGATGTTTGGCGGTTTCCGCGTAATACGTTGGCACGCCGGTGGATTCGCTTATCTGGACAAGGCGCTTCGTATTCGCGGAACTCGCGCCGCCTACGACTATCATGGCATCAACCTCTTTGGCCAGCTCCAGCACTTCTTTTTGCCTGTTCGTCGCGGACCTGCAGATGGAATTAAACACGTTGACGGAACCGAATTTCTTCTTGTAATACTCAACAATCTGGTGAAATATCTCCTTGTTGAACGTACTCTGGGCTACTATCAATACGGGAGGCAAAACGTTGAGCCTTTCCGCTTCTTCAAGGGAACTTACCACGAAGGCCCTGTCGTCGGAATGCCCTGAAAGGCTTATGACCTCCGCGTGTTTCAAGTCGCCTACAATGACCACGGTATAGCCTTTTTTATAATGTTTTTCAACTTCTTTCTGGGTTTTTGACACGTGCGGACACGTGGCGTCAACGAGCTTCAGGCCTTTTTTCTGAAGGTCTTTTTTCACCTTCGGCGGCATCCCGTGGGTCCTGATTATAACAGTTCCTTCCCTTATGCCGCCAAAGTCATCCCTGGGCTGTATGCCCTTTTGCGCAAGGGCGTCAACAACTTCCTGGTTATGTATCAGCGGGCCGTAGGTAAACGTCCTGCCTGAAGCGCTCTCGGCGGTCTTCAAGACTATGTCCATGGCCCTTTTTACCCCCCAGCAAAAACCCGCGTTTTTGGCCAAGATGATTTCCATAAAAATCCTTTACTTTTGGATGAATATTTCCGATAATAGGTGTATAATATATATATTATAAGCAGTTATGTTATTTTTATCAAGTTTTTTTCTCAAGGGTGCGTGTTAAAATGGGGTTGAAAGATACTTTTAGGATTTTACAAACTATAAACCAGTCCCTGGCACAGCCGTTGCTGTCAGCGGCGCTTGTAGAACCATACGAAAACATACAGGAAATGGCTATAAACGCCATTGACGCAAAAAACAAGGCCGGCATAACGGCTATATTGAAAAATTTCCACTTCTTCAACAGCCGCACACAGAAACTTTTCCAGAATATGGACCAAGCCCTTCTGCCGGAAATAAAGGCATTGCTTGAATCCGGCGATGATTCCCTGCGCATAAACGCCCTCAATGCCGTTGCCGCGCTCGGCAACGCGGAGAACGCATCCCTTACAGTGCCGCTTTTAGGGTCGCCGTCCAAGGCCGTTTCGGATACGGCCGTCAAAACCCTTAAAACCCTCGCAGCTTCTCTCTCGGAATTGTTTGAGGAATACAAGGAAAGCGATACCGAAGCGTTGAAATGCCTTTATTCGTCCAAATCAAACGCCTTCATAAACGCCCTTTCCAACGGCATGAGGACTTTCAGTTCGCATAAACGCGAGGAACTGCTGGAAATCCTGATAAACACAGGGCCTGCCGGAGAAAAAATTATTACCGGAATACTCGCCGGGTCAAACGCGCAATTGCGCGACGCGCTGGTCAGGATTCTCCGCGCGGCAAGCACTACCGAAACATTCGCAACGCTCATGAGACTGCTATCAGAACACGACCCGGCCGTCGTAAACATCGCAAGGGAAATCATGCTCTCCAGAAAAGGCAAGGTGCTCGGCCGCATGCTGACAAATTATTTCATAAAGACGCCGGAAAAAGACCTGTTTTCGCTCGCTGGCAGGATGGAAGAGCTCCCGTGGTGGGGAACTCTCAAGGAAATCCTCACGGAAATGGACGACGAATTCGCGATAAAAGCCGTTAATTTCATGGAAAATACCCGTATAAACGACGTTGAAAAGATTGAGAAATACGAGGAATTGATGCAACTCATGTCCCCGGCCGCAAAGGTGCTGGCTCTTGAAAAACTCAATCCTTATAAACATCCTCTCGCAAAACAGGTTATTATTAACACCCTCCAGGATAAGAATGAAATTGTACAGCTTAAAGCCGCCGAATTCGTTATCGCCATGGTCATGCCGGAAAAAAACCGCCTCCTGACGCCGCTTATCAACAGCCCCTTCCAATCCGTAAGAAAATTTGTATCAAGAGAATTGTCCAGGGACAGTTTTGACAAATACCTGCATTCATTTGATAAACTTGACGAACGCACCAAAGAACTCGCCGGCAAGGCTATTGCCAAAATAGACCTGAGCATGGCTGAAAAACTCTCCGAAGAACTCCAGTCCCTTGACCCCGACAGGCGCATCAAGGCCCTGCAAATCATAGAAATAGCGGATAAAAGCAAGGAACTTGAACCTTTCCTGCTTGAACTTATAAATGACCCCGACAGAAAAGTGCGCGCAACGGTAATCAAGGCCATCAGCCTGCTCGGCAGTGTTAATGCCATAAAATTGCTCATCAAAACCCTCGGCGACCCGGACAGGCGCACAAGGGCTAATGCCGTTGAAGCGTTTGAAGACATCGGCAATAAAAAGCTCGGCACCCTGCTTATGCCGTTCCTGAAAGACCCCGATAACCGCGTAAGGGCCAACGCGGCCAAGGCGCTCTGGAACCTGGGTTATTCCGAAACCAAAGACGTGCTTGAAGAAATGCTCTGCGACCCGGTGGAAAATATGCGGCTCAGCGCCGTCTGGGCGCTCGGCGAAATAAATTACCCGGGCGTGCGCATAGTGCTTAAAAAAGTCGCCGAAGAAGACCAGAGCCCCCTGGTGCGCAATAAGGCACTGAAAACCCTGGAGGAATTGAAATAACATGATTACAAATATCTCCGGTTTTATAACGGACTTCCTGCTCCAGGCCCAGTCGCGCCCTAACGTCCTTAATCCGTTCGGCGCTAAATCGCAATCGTCCCTGTCCTTGAATCCTTCAACTATTATCATAATCTGCATCGCGCTGGGCGCCTTGATCGTCGGAATTATCCTGTTCTATAAGTTCATCTGGCCTTCCATCGCGAAACAAAAACAGTTCAAGGCCGTCTTCGTCTCATTGCTTGAGGCAAATAACGTCACTCCTGAAGAAACGCAGGTCCTTATTGACGTGGCAAAAAGATTCAACCTGACAAATTTTTCCGTTGTTATGGTTTCCCGCAGTCTGATTGAAAAGTTTTTTGAAGAAAAAATGTCCGGATCAGCCGGCGCTGACAAGGAAACACTTTCAAGGCTCCTGCAAGGCATCAGGATAAAATTATTTTCATAACAAAAATAGTTTATGAAAAAAATCCTATTTGTCTATTACGAACCGCTGTTAAGCGGCATTACAAAACACGTTCACAGCATCATGACGCGCATTGACCGTGAAAAATTTACGCCTTATGTGCTGGTGAGTTCGAATGACCGGAAGATAGCCGAGACGTTTCTGCCGCTTTTCGGCGGGAACGCGGAAAGCGCGGATGCTTTCCGCCAGGTGCCTGCGGGCAAATTTTTTTCTATCGCCGGCATGGTTGAAATCATACGGCTTCATAACAAAGAGCATTTTGACGTCATACACCTGCACAATCTGCACACTGGCCTGTGGGGCCATATAGCGGGCGCGTTATGCAAAGAAACGAAGGTGTTTTTCACACCGCACGTATATCAGATACGAAACGGTTTCATGAGATTCGTTTACCATAAATGGGTGTGGAAATTCTACGGCAGGCTGACGGACAGGCTGATAGCCCTGACGGAATCGCAGAAAACGTGGTTTCTGAACGCGGGCATCGCGGACGAATCAATAATATCGGTCATACCGAACGGCATAGAAAAACCGATTGTGCAAAAAATAGACCGCGAAAATCTGACTATGAACGTAAAATTCGCCAATGAAGACATCTTGATATGCATGGCAGGCAGGTTAACGGAGCAGAAAAATCCGCTGTTCCTGTTAGAGATAGCAAACGAATTAAAAAAGCAATCCAACAGATATAAGTTTATTGTTGCGGGCGACGGACCGCTTTACGGCGCGATGTCTGAACGCATAAAAGCGCTGGGCCTGGAGAATGCGATATGCCTTCTGGGTTGGCGTGAAGACCCGGATTCCGTTCTCGCGGCGTGCGATATATGCATTTCAACGTCCCGCTGGGAAGGGATGCCGTACAGCATACTGGAAGCGTTCGCCCTGGAAAAACCCGTAGTAGCGACGGACGTGGACGGCAATAGGGATTTGGTTGAACATAATAAGGACGGCCTGCTGGTGCAGGAAGGAAATATCGTGAATTTTGTCAGGGCAATAAAGGAATTAGCAGAAAATACCGCGCTGAAGAGCACCCTGACCGAAAACGCCGTACGAAAATTCCACACGCGATATGCCATTGAAAACATGCTAAAACAAACGGAAATGTTGTATTCGTCCTTGTAAAAACACACATAACGCATTGACACCAAAAAATCAAGCGAGCATTTTAATAAGCAGATTGGGAATTAGCATCGCAATACCAATACCATAGAATAAATCAAGCCATACAACCGATCCTACGGCTCCGCAATAAATAAGACCTACGACTGGTACGCCGATTAGTTTAATGAAAATTGGCGTTTCTTTTCGCCAAACTGCCTGCCAAATGCTTTGAGCGTCGCCTATACTCGGAAAAGAATGCATCGCTATTGAAACCCCAAGCCATATCAGGAAAAAATCCAGCAAACCGCCGCCGGATTTGAACTGAATTACCGGAAGCGCCGCCGGCAGAGTTATTAAAGCCCCTATTATGGTATTTACAAAAAACGGGCCTATGCCTATCAGTATGTGCTGGTATAATTTACGCGGCGTTTCGTGTACAACATATCCGGACGGATTACCGTACCTGAAATAGCATACATCCGCTATGGCAACCCTGGAAAACCTGCAGAATAGTTGATGTGCAAATTCATGTACGATGACGCCTGGAAAAGTTAAAACAGCGATAAATTCGCCTGGAATAAACATTTACGCACACTCCTAATATTTTATAATCAATCCCGCCACTCCGTTTGACCGTCAAAAACAGATTGCCAGAAATCAATTTTGTAGCCGGCGGCATCTTTACATTGTTTAAATAAGGCCAACATTTCACCACGTTCCTTAATCATGTTATTATAATGATAAGCTATCGCAAGCGTGGCGATAGTATATGTGTCTTCAGAAGCAAGTTGATATGCTTTTACGGCAAGATCAAGGCCTGTCTTATCCTGATGCCGCTTTAATTCGGTCCTTGCCATGGATGCGTAAGCAGAAGAATCTTCCAAATTGCGCTGAAGAATCCTATTGCAGTATGAAATGCACTTTTCAAATTCATCCTTCTCCCTGTAAACGGCGGCAAGAAGAAGACTGCCCGAATCAAAGTCAGGATTGTCTATTATCGTCTTTACCATAAGTTTCTCAACTTCATCGTAATTCTTAACATCATAAAGCGAACTCGCCAGACAGTATTTGGGGATTGTTTCGCCGGGATGTTTTTCAACGTAAGGCCTTAAGGTTTCAATGGTTTTTTCCGGAGTTGCATTATTACAGCTTTCTAATATTTTTGTAAATTCTTCGGTACCAAAATACAAAAATGATATTCTGTTTGCTATCTTGTTAATTTCATCGAATTGAGCCCTGTTCTCAGTCTCACGACCGACTATTCTATTATCAAATATTTCCGTTGCCTTACTTATATCATTATTGCGCCAATATGCGGCATACAACCTTGTAATAATCTGGGTTGAATCCGGAAATCTTTCAATGGCTTTCTCATACTCGCGCACGGCAGTTCTGTACATGGAGGCCTTTTCCGCGTTTTTTCCACGTTCAAATGCTATTGCAGCATCTATTGTAACTGGAAACCTTGTGAGTGCAAAAATAAAAACAATGGTGATTACGGAAGCTACCGCCTTAATCCATGCGGGCACAAACCGTTTTGACAATGCATCCCTACAGTCTATACACAGTGGCGTAATATAACCGTGTTCAGGCGGAGCCTTTTTGCAATTAACGCAAATGCACTCCGGTGATTCAACGTCTTGAGAATCGTTCTGGTTTTCCATTTCGTCAGGCATAAAAATACCTTTTAAAGTACGTAAAACATCTTTATTCTACTACAAAAACAATAAAGGTCAAGAAAAACAACTCATTTTCTTGACTTTTCGCCGGCGTAAATCTATAATCTAAACAACCTTCGGCGATTCAGGAATTTTATAATCCCGTAAATTCGTAATCTTAGTATCTTTAAATCTTGTAATCTTATAATCTACTTTATGGAGGTTTATTTCGGTCATGAAAACCACTATTTCCGTAATTAAAGCAGACGTAGGCGGTTACGTCGGGCATTCCGCCATGCATCCCGCCCTTGTGGAAAAGGCGAACGAGGAGCTGAAAAAGGTTAAAGGCAAATTGCTCATGGATTATCATGTGGCTTATGTGGGAGACGATCTGGACCTGATAATGACCCACAAACACGGCTGTGATAATTCCAAGGTTCATAAACTCGCCTGGGATATTTTTGAAGAATGCACGAAAGTAGCGGGCAAACTGAAATTATACGGCGTGGGACAAGACCTTCTCGCGGATTCATTCAGCGGCAATATTAAAGGCGCGGGCCCGGGCGTAGCGGAAATGGAATTTGAAGAGCGCAAGAGCGAACCTATCCTTATATTCATGGCGGACAAGACCTCGCCGGGAGCATGGAACCTGCCGCTTTACAAGATGTTCGCCGACCCGTTCAATACCATCGGACTCGTCATAGACCCCAAGATGCATAACGGCTTCAAATTTGAAGTCCTTGACATACTTGAAAACAAATCACTTACCCTTTCATGCCCGGAAGAATTGCATCATCTTCTCGTATTCCTTGGCGCGCAGAGCAGGTACATGGTCAGGAATATCTACCGCAAGGACGACAATGAAATCGGCGCCGCGGCTTCAACGCAGAAATTAAACCTTATTGCAGGCGAATATATCGGCAAAGACGACCCCGTACTGATAGTCCGTTCACAGAGCGGATTCCCGGCGGTCGGCGAAGTAATGGAAGCATTTGCGTTCCCGCAGGCCGTAGCGGGATGGATGAGAGGTTCGCATTTCGGACCCCTTATGCCGGTATCATTCAAACAGGCCACGCCGACGAGGTTTGACGGACCGCCGAGGGTCATTTGCGCGGGATTCCAGCTTGCCGACGGCATGTTGGTCGGGCCGAGAGATATGTTTGACGACCCAAGCTATGACGAAACCCGCAAGGAAGCCAATAGAATGGCGCAATATTTCAGGATGCACGGGCCGTTTGAACCGCACCGCCTGCCGCTTGAAGAAATGGAATACACAACGTTGCCGGCAGTAATGAAAAAGCTGGAAGCGCGGTTCGTAAAACACAGTTAAAATAAAATCCATGTGTAGGGGCAGACCTGTGTGTCTGCCCCGTTTCACTGCGGTCAGTGACCCGCAAATGAAAAATGAAAATGAAATCCATGCATGGGCAGACCTGAGTGTCTGCCCTTTTTCTATCCACACATTTTTACAATTTGATATTTGCATTTTTCAATTTACAATCGCCGTTCGTCAGACGCGTTATTGAAAATTGAAAGTTTCAAATTGTAAATTTCAAAATGCATATGTGCAGGGCGGAGCAACCCCGCCCCTACGGCGTCCACGCCGTCCTTCGGTACTCGCTACCCGCTACTCACTATCGTCCCTCTGTGCTCGCTACCCGCTACCCGTCCCCCCTCTTCCGTCACATTCTATTGATTTCCGCCAGTGAATAAGTTAAGTAAAATATTGTTTAATTTTTTCAGTTTTTTCTTGACAATCCAGATTTTGCGGGGTATACTATAGTAATGTGAAGATGTGTCTAAAAATTACGATAATGTGTTTATGTGAATATACGAAAAGAACCGAAACGTGAAATGTTTTTTAGGAGAAACCTGATTATGTGTAAAACGATTGTATTATTGGGCGTATTTGTTGTAGCGTTATCACTTCTGATTGGTTGCGGAGGAGGGGGCGGAGGCACTACCGATGTTGTTAATACGCCTGCTAGGGCAACAATGCCTGTGGAGTACAAAACACAGTATGCGTGGTCATGGACAACTTTGACAAGCACGAGCAACACATACAAGGATATTACCGGGCTGAGTGCCGATACGTACCACGATGTTCGGGTGCGGGCGTCAGATGATGGCAGTCTCGTTAGTTCATGGACATCGCCATATGACGACATCTTCAAAACGCTACCGTAGGCGAATTTTAAAAAAGTTCTATAAAAATTTTTTTATTTTTCTAATTATTGTTTTTATGCCTTTTTTGAAGGAGGTTCTTTATGAAACGCTTTTTGACGCTTTTTTTTGCAATGCTGGTTATATTTGTCGGCATGGGAATATCTTTCGCGACCCCGCCGCAGACAATCAATTTCCAGGGCAAACTGTATAACAGCAGTGGAACTGAAATTGACAGTACCGTCAGCATGACATTTAAGATTTATGACGTTGCCACGGGTGGAACCGCGTTGTGGACGGAAACCCAGAACGTCACTGTAACCGACGGAGTTTATAGCGTCATTTTAGGCAGTTCAACTGTCATAACCCTCGCCTTTGATACGCAGTATTATTTGGGTATCAAGGTAGGCGCTGACAGCGAAATGACGCCGCGGTATCAATTGGCAAGCGTGCCATACACATTCAGGGCAAGCGTAACAGACAGCGTGGACTGGACTGCGATTACGAATAAACCGGCAGGCTTTGCTGATGATACGGATGATGAAGGCAATGTCGGCGGTACGGGCTCGATAACCGGCGATATGATTCTTGATGAAACATTGTCTGGAAATGATTTTCCCGATGAGATATCAATTACCAAATTAGTTGCTAATGATAAAGTATTTTATATTGAAAACACCGATACCAGTGCAGGCTATAATACTATTGCATTAAAGGGGCTGGCCAAGGGTTCTAATGGAACAGGCGTAATGGGTGTCAACACTGCTGACGGTTCTTCTCCGACCGACTGTAGCGGTATTGAAGGAAGCGCTACTAATTATGGAACAGGCGTTATTGGCAAAGGAGCCATTGGCGGTTATTTTAAGGCAACACAAACGAGCAGTGAATATGGTGTAGTAATAGACTCTTATAATGCGTCTTCTTCCAATCCAGGACTTAAAGTAAACGGTAATATAGTCTACACGGGAACAATAACCGATATATCTGACGAAAGACTTAAAGAAAATATAAAACCAATCACAAATGCATTGGAAAAATTATTGGGTATAAACGGGGTTTATTATAATTTAAAGGATTCAACAATAAAACAAATAGGCGTCCTCGCGCAAGATGTCCAGAAAACTTTACCGGAATCAGTGAGTCTTGTTGGAGACAAAGATTATTTGGGCGTTGATTATACTTCTTTAGTGCCGGTATTGATTGAAGCAATGAAGGAATTGAAACTTGAAAATGACAAACTAAAGGAAAGAATAGAACTTCTGGAAAAAAAATAAAAGGGAAATTTTTTGAGGAAAAATTTTTATGCGAATTAAAATAATACTCTTATTGATAATTCTTGCGATAGGCGGTGCAGGCATTGCTTTTGTAAGCACGTCCTATGTGACGACGCCGATTGTCGTGGATTCCGCGGGGGGTAAGGCGACTTCCGCTTCGTATTCCACAAGCTTTGCTGTCGGCGAAGTTGGCATGAAGACCTCTTCCAGCGCCAATTACATAAATAAAAGCCATTTCGCGTATACTTTTTTCACGACGCCCGCTGTACCTGCCAACACCCCTGAAATCTCCCTGGACAAATCAGAGATGTCGTTTACCGCTGTTCAAGGCGGGGCGAATCCCACAAACCTACCATTTGCCATAACCAATTCCGGCGGTGGCGTTCTTGTCCCGTCCGTAGCAGATGACATGGCCTGGCTTTCTCTTTCAGCGCCAACCCCTATTTCTGTCTCCGGCACATCGGTTTCTAATGTTACCGTATCGGTTAATATTATCGGTTTGACAGCAGGCGCATATACCGGGACAATAACTGTTTCAGATTCCGTAGCTTCCAATAACCCTCAGACAATAGGGGTAACACTGACAGTATCTGAACCGGTTACCGTTTTACCGGAGATAACCATTACTCCAACAACCCTTGATTTTACAGCCATACAAGGCGGTTCAAATCCTGCGTCAAAAACTCTCACCATATCCAATTCAGGCGGTGGAACCCTGAAATGGTCGGCAACCGACGATAAAGGCTGGATTTCGGTTAACCCGACAAGTGAGTGGATTTCAAGTACACAAACTTCAACTGTCAATGTAGAGATTATTGGCAACTTCACAACTGCTGGTATTTATACGGGGACAATAACGATTTCAGATTCTGTGGCTTCCAATGCCCCTCAGACAATAGGGGTAACACTGACAGTATCTGAACCGGTCACCGTTTTACCCAAGATAACTATTACTCCAACAACCCTTGATTTTACAGCCATACAGGGCGGTTCAAATCCTGCATCAAAAACCTTTACTATATCCAATTCGGGCAGTGGAACCCTGAAATGGGCGGCATCTGATAATAGAACATGGCTTTCGGTTACTCCGACAGATGAATGGGTTTCCGGCACGCAAACTTCAACTGTTAGCGCAAATGTAAACATTACTGGTTTGACTGCCGGCCTGCATATAGGAACAATCGTAGTGGAAGATTCCGCCGCGTCTAATAGCCCCAAGACAGTTACAGTTAACCTTACCATTGCTTCAAACACGACAGGTGGGGGAGACACAACATCTCCTAACGACAGAAGTAATGGGAATAGCGCCGGGTGTTTTATTAAAAAACTGGTAAAATAATTTGTGCGGGTGTTATCCCGGCATGAAAATTTAAGGAACACCATATAGTACCCGGCTTGCCTATTATACTCAAAACACGATTTGTCGTAAGTCGCCAGAACCGTTTTGTGCAGTTTTACAATTTGATATTTGCGTTTTTCAATTTACAATCGCCGTTTGTCCGACGCTCTATTGAAAATTGAAAGTTGTAAATTGTAAATTTCAAAATACATATGTGCAGGGCGGGGCAACCCCGCCCCTGCGGCTACGGACGATGAAACCCTATTTTCGGCTTCGGCTCTTCTTCCGGTTCCGCCATAAGCCGGCGGATCACCTCAAATATATCGCGTATTGCTTTATCATGCCGGCCTGTTACCGCTTCAAGCATATCTAATCCTCGCGCTAATTTCTTGTGTGTGACAAGAATACGCCTTAATTTGACGAATGCGCGCATGATGGCAATGTTGACTTGAATTGCCCGTTCACTATTAAGTACGGTTGAAAGCATAGCAACGCCTTGTTCTGTAAAGGCATAAGGAAGATATCGCCTTCCGCCGCGGTTTGAGGTGACAATTTGGCACCTCAAAAATTCCTCGTGCGTTAAACGAAACATAAAATCTTCGGGGAATCTTTTGACATTTCTGCGGACTTGCCTCGTCAAGTATTTTGTTTCTATTCCGTACAATTCCGCAAGGTCTTTATCAATCATAACCTTTTGACTGCGAATCAGAAAAATTCTTTTTTCCACGATTTCCTGCGGGATTAATTCGGATTTACTGTCCATAACTGCATCTCCTTAACATAGCGGCTGAAACAACATAATACAATATCATACCTGTAAATCGCATTTATAGCATGAACACAGGAAATGTCAATGAAAACCATGGCCCGAACCAGTCCCTTTCATTTTCCCGAAGATTTTAAGGCACTGTTGTCAAGCCAGGTTTTACAATTTGATATTTGCAATTTTCAATTTACAATAATTATTCGTACCATTGCAAAAAACAGAAAAACATTGACAGTTAAGGCATTTTTCCGTATAATGCTATGCATGATAAGCAATAGATTGTTTTAGTACTATTAAAAATCTCAAGCGCGTAAATTGCCTGATAGCTTTACAATTTGCAATGGTTCCCGACACGAACGCAGACGATGGATTGAAAAATGAAAATTGCAAATTGTAAAATTGACCTTAAAAATGGCCGATTCTTCTCCCGGAAGACACATTTCAAACCAATTGCTCCGGGCCGGCACTTCAGCCTGTTCTAATTACGAAGAAGCGCGCGGTGCGGAAAGCAGGGCGGACTTTATACATAAATTGCGAATCGTATTAAAAGAAATCAGAGAGGCGTTGTTTTGGCTGAAATTGACTCAGAAATCTGAAATCCTGAGTGAATACAAAACAGACGGCTTAATAGACGAAACTAAACAATTAAGCAAAATAATTGCTAAATCAATAATCACAGCCAACGAACACAGATAATTTTTTAAGATGAATGTTTACACGCTATTGAAAATTGAAAAATTCAAATTGTAAATATCAAATTGATAACTCCGGCCCGAAGTTTTACAATTTGATATTTGCAATTTTCAATTTACAATCGCCGTTCGTCAGATGCGTTATTGAAAATTGAAAGTTGTAAATTGTAAATTTCAAAATGCATATGTGCAGGGCGGAGCAACCCCGCCCCTGCGGCGTCCATGCCGTCCCTCGCTACCCGCTACTCATTATCGTCCGTCGTCCCTCGGTACTCACTACTCGCTACTCGCTACTCGTACCGTATCGCCTCCACGGGATCCATCTTCGCCGCTTTCCACGCCGGATACAGGCCGGATACTATTCCCACAGTCACGGAAAACAGGAATGCAACCATCACTGTCCATAAAGAAACCTTGAGCGGCAGGTCTTCAACCAGAAACGCCGTAAACAGGCATGCGGATACGCCCATCGTTATTCCGAGAATGCCACCTATGCCGCTTATAGTGGCGGATTCTATCAGGAATTTGTTCATGATGTCATGCCTCGTCGCCCCTACCGCCTTGCGCAGGCCTATCTCCCTGGTCCTCTCCACTATGGATATCAGCATTATGTTCATGATGCCTATCCCGCCTACAATAAGGGATATTCCCGCAATGCCGCTGACGGCATAGGTAAGCACTGTAAGTATGCTCTGGAATGCCGATAACAGCGCGGCCTGATTGGTGACTGTAAAATCTTCGTTATTGTGGTGGCGTTTTTTGATTATCGCCCTTGACTGGCGTTCCACCGCCGGTATGTCGGCCATGGAACGCGTGGATATTAGAATTTCTTTGACGTCGTCGGAATTGAACAATTCCTGCGACGCCTTGACCGGTATGAAGGCAAGATCGTCCAGATTCAACCCCAGGCTCATCCCCTTGGACTTCATGATGCCGATAACCCTGTATTTGGTGCCGCCAATGCTGGCCATCTTGCCAAGGGGATTGGCTCCGCCAAAAAGGTCGTCTTTAACCGTTTTTCCAAGTACGCATACGTGTTTTTCAGACATCTGTTCCACCGGCGGTAAAAAGGAACCGATTTCCACATAAAGTCGCCGGATCTGCTGTATTTCGTTTGTGGAACCGATTATGAAGCAGTTCCTGGAACGGTTTTCGTATTTTATATAGGTAGTGGCGAAATTAACAGGCGTAATGGATTCTACAAGATTGCATTGTTTTTTTATTGCCACGGAATCGTCAACTGTCAATTTGTTTACCGTTTCTGTAATCATCGGCGGTCCGCCGGTGGTTTCGGTCTTGCCGGGCGTAATGATTATAATATTGGTACCCATGTCGGAGAACTGGTCTGAAATGTATTTCTTCGCGCCCTCTCCAATGGAAATAAGTATAATAACCGATGCCACACCGATGATGATGCCGAGCATGGTCAGAATGGAACGGAACCAGTTGACCGTGAGTCCTTTAAGCGCGTTTTTTATTGAATCTGTAAAATCCATACCTTATGAGTCCTATTTCTGATCATTTATGAACAGCTCGTTGATTTTTTCCGTGGAATAATAATAAACATTTCTGCCTCGCTTGTGTGACTTTATAAATCCGGCTGTTTCCAGTCTTTTCAGATCGTTAAAAGCCGTCATTCTTGAAATCCTGTTTGCATTGATGTGCATTTCAATGGTAGAATACCTTCCCTTGTTGCCGACATAATATTGAATGAGTTGGATTTGCCTGTCGTTCAGCCCGTATTTTGCTGCTGCCGGCCTGTGTATCATCGCGTTCTCCCGTGATTTTTCGGCCAGATATTTTTTAAATTCCTGTTCGGCAAATATTATTTTTCTTACATTGTAATCAATAAAATACGTCATGTCGTTGTCGTCCTGCTCGCTGTAAACGTAGGCCATGCCGTATTGTTTCGGGGAATTTCTGATGGCTTTTGATATAGGCAGATAGGCGAACGTCCAATAGTTCCCGCGCAGGAGATACCAGTAAAAAAGAAGTCTCGCAATCCTTCCGTTTCCGTCAACAAACGGATGAAGATAGCCCATCCAGAAATGCAGCATTATCGCCTTGAGCACCGGATGGATAAACGGTTCGGTTAATTTATTATTGGCGAAATCCATCAATACGCTTAACTGCTCCTGCACAAACGTCATTTGCGGAGGAATGTGATAAATAATGTCTTCCGCAGTATCTGATACAACAACCTTTTCATCGTCCCTTCTCAGCCTTCCTTGCGCTTCATTTTCAATTGTCTCTTTTGTAATCAATGAATGCATTTCCAACAACAGGCTAAAAGACAGCTCTTTGTTTTTATAATCGCTTTCTATGGCCTGCATTGCATTAAAGTTATTTAAAATCATGTGTTCGCTTTTGTTCTTCGGCTTTCTTCCTTCTGTCAGAAATTGCTTAGCCGCTTTCCGGGTTGTGCTGGCGCCTTCCAATTGGGATGAAGCAATGGCCTCTTCAATTATACCGCGATAAACATATATTTTGTCTTCTTTGGCGTTATCGTGCCTGCCGGTGCTAAGCATATTTGCTCCACAGTCAAAATCAATATCGTGCAAGATTTTGTCCAAAATTGGGAGTTTAAACCAGGTAAAATATTTTCCGTCCTCACTTCTTATTGCGGTTTGCTTCATATTGCCTTTCCTTATGTATTTTACCATCATCCAGAACCCTTCCGGCGTTATTCCTTCAGACGCAGAATTATATTTTATTTTATCCCAATATAAATATGGCTCATTGACTTCTTCAACGTGTTTAAACATTACAGGATCGTTTTTTAAAAGAATTGGGGCGAGAATTGCAGCTGTTTTTTCAGTTTTGACTTTTGACAAATCCGGCTTTTCTAATTTATATAACATGGCATCTCCGTATTTTCATCCGACAAACACGTATAATTCATACAGATATTATACACATTTTATACATATTGTCAATAAAAACATGTATAGCCTATACATATATTATACGTGTTTTATACATATTCCGCGCAGAAATGGCAATTTTTTGTTATTAGTGTCTATTTCCTCAAGCTTCTGCGTATTTTACCTGCCTGCGCGGCCTGTCCTCCGAAGCTATGGCGAAGGAGGAAGCCGCTTCGGCAAAGGCAGGCGCAGAAGATTTAGCCACGAGGGCGCTAAGACACGAAGAACGACTGCTTTTGTAACATGAATACGCCACTGTTATCCTATCGCAATCCTGCCGCAGTCCTGTGCGAAGTAAGCGGAGCGAAGGGAGTGAAACGAAGGGCTGTGGCTAAATTCGTATCGTCGGCTCGTTGTTCAGTCGCAGTCTCTTAAAAGTCTCGTCAAGTCTCTGTTGAAATGCGTCGTTGTCTCGTTAGAGTCTCTTTGGTTGCGTTTGCCCCGAGTTTACAGAAGAACGGCTATGCCCTGTGCCAAAGCGAAGCGCTTGGTACACTGTTTTATGCTCAAAATTAGTTATTCCGCGAGCCGTATCCTGTCGCCGTCTTTCAATTCCTTCTGGGAATCCCCGAGGATCTCGGAAATGACTTTATCCCCGGGTTTCAGGCCTTCTAATATCTGCGTACGTTCCCAGTTATGGACGCCGATCTTGACCGGAACTTTTTTTATGCGGTCGTTTTCCGCGGCAAAAACAAATTTGGAATTGTCTTCAAAATTTTCCCGCAGGATGTTTGACGGGATGTAAACTGCGCTTTCCACGGTATTGGTTATTACTTCCACGTAAACCGACATGCCGATTTTGAAAACATGGTCTTTTGTAATATCAACCTTGATTTTTGCAGTGCGGTTTTGTTCGCGGGTTGCTTCTACTATAGGCGAAACAAACGATACCTGTCCGGAAAACGTCTGCCCCTTATAGGCATCTATCGTCAACCTGGCCGGCTTGCCGGTTTGTACTTTATGCACGTCAATTTCGTCAACAGGCGCCTCAATTTTCAATATGGAATCGTCCACTATATCCATTAGCGGCGTGCCTGGGGCAACGGATTCGCCGAGTTCTATGTATTTTTTCGTTATCACGCCGGTAAACGGCGCCTTTATAATGGTTTTGGTTATCCTGAGCTCCAGTTCGTCCCCTGTCGCATTAAGGCGCGCAAGATTGGCCCTGGCAATGTTAATATCTTCCTGTGCGAGGTCGTTATTGGTTTTCAGGCGCTCGAATTCCTGGTCGGATACTATTTTATCTTCAAGCAGTTTTTTCCCCTTGGCAAGTTCGCTTTCCGTGAGTTCAAACCTGTCCGTTGCCTGGACAATCTGCGAATCCGCGGTTGTAATCTCGGCTTTTATTATGGAAAGCTGCGCCTGGAGTTCGGAGACGTCAAGTTTTATCAGTTCCGCGCCGGCCATCACCAAATCGCCTTCATCAAAAAACACGTTGACGATTTTAGACGCGAGTTCCGAGGAAAGCAGGGAATCCCTGAGCGGCCTGACGGTGCCGGCGGACGTGGCCGATACTGTCTCTTCAACCCTGCCGGAAGCAACCGTAAAAACCTTTACCTTATAAGGCAGTTGCGGCGAGAAAAGTTTCCATGAAATAAGGCCTGCGATGATTATGAGCAGGATTAAAATCCATAGCCATCTGCGGCGTTTGCGCAAAGTAATTTTCCGGTTCTTGTCTGTTGTCATAATTATTGTTTTGCTTAATAAAAAAGCCTATGAAAACTAACCTTTATTTTAGAAAGCTATCGCAAAATGTCAATAATAAGAGTGCTTAGTGTGCACCGCCTCAGTGAAGGTGGGTTTATGCGACAAAGGCAGCCGCAACCTTGACGGGTTATTCTTGAAAATCTTTCACCCCCTTCGGGGTTTGAAATTTATTATTTCTTGTTTAGCGTCGGAGCGTTTTGTCTAAACACTTATTTTTCGGTTATGGAGAGTATCTTCACCCGCTGATGTGCAACGTAATGCACGCAGCCCCGACAGGAGCGATAGCATTCAGGATGCGCTCTTCAGTCATAACTCGTTAATCGTCAATCGGTAAACAATCATTTAATCACCAGATCATTAAATCGGCAGGCTCATCCCCGTCAGGCGTTCGCACAGGTGCGGAAAATCCAGGCCCATTGCCTGCGCGGCCTTGGGCAGTAAACTGCGCTCGGTCATGCCGGGTATGGAATTGACTTCCAGGACAAAAGACTTGTTATCCTGTTCCCGTAAAATAACATCCACTCTTGAGAAATGCCTGCAACCGAGCGACCTGTGCGCCCTCAGGGCCGTTGCCTTTGCCTCTTCCTGATACTCCTTCGCGATATCCGGGTTTACAATGTATTCGGTCTTGTCATCTTTGTATTTTGCGATATAATCATAAAATTCCCGCTTCGGACGCAATTCTATGAGCGGCAGAGCCCTGTCTTCAAGTATGCCGACGGTCACCTCCCTGCCTTTTATGAATTTTTCCACCAGGGCTTCATTCTGGTATTGCCCGCATATATTCAATGCGTTTTCAAGTTCCGTTATGTCTTTTACAATTGTAATGCCTACGCTTGAACCTTCGGAACGCGGCTTAACCACCACGGGCATGCCGAAGGATTCCACAAAGGCTTTGGCCTTTTCCAGCGGCGTTTTCAACGGCATTACAAAATAATCCGCCGTGCTTATCTTCGCCTGGATAAAAAGCTTTTTTGTTATAATCTTGTCCATGGCGTTCCTGCTCGCCTGCGGGCCCGAACCGGCATAAGGAATTCCTCTTGCCTCAAGCAATGCCTGCAGTTCCCCGTCTTCGCCGAATTTTCCGTGCATTGCGATAAAGGCAACGTCAATATTTGAACTGTCCGCGCCCTCCGCGGACGGCGTTTTTATGTCAACTGGCACGGCATTGTATCCCAGCGACGCAAGCGCTTTGCATACCGCGTTGCCGGATTTCAGCGAGATTTCGCGTTCCGACGAGAACCCGCCCATCAGGATACCGATACGAATAGTTTTGTTGTCAAATTTTTCACGTAATGTGTCTGTCATAAGTAAATTATCGGCATGTATAAATACAGGGATAATACAATGATGAATTAAAAATTGGCAATTAAGAATTAAGAATACGCGTCAGCCCTTATTCTTAATTATTAATTTTTAATTCGTATTAGTGCCGTCTTACCAGCCCGCCCTGTCTCAGGAATTTTATCGTGAACGCCTCTACGGATTCGCTTGTTATGGCCTGATAATACCTCGTATGGTGCCTCAGGCAGAACTGCCGCCATTTTTCGCACAGGCCTTCCATTTCCTTCCTGTACATTTCAAGTTCTTTTTCCGTAATATAAATCTGCTTCATCTGGTTTGTCTCTATGTCGTACAGCCGGACCTGGCCGCTGACGGCCGGATTGAGCTCTTCAGGGGCAAGGGTATGGATGATGGCCGCGTCAAACCCGCGCACGGCGAGCTCGGCGACCTGTTTATGCGAATCAACTTCGTCAAGCAGGTCGGATATTATGACAACGAGCCCTTTCTGGCGCGCGGTCCGCAGGAATCTTGACAGCGTATCCGCTATGCGCGTGGCTCCGGCAGGCGCGGATTTTTCAAGCGTCTCCAGCACTTTGTAAATTGACCTGCCGCCGAAAAAATCCGGGGATATGTTCAGATGGTTGTCGTGAAAATACGCAATCTTGACCCGGCTCTCCGTCGTAAGCCCTATGAAGGACAGCGCCGCGGCAAGCTGTTGCGCGTAAAAAAACTTGGGCGGTGCGCCTACGGACATGGACATGCTCTGGTCAATTATAAAATAAATCAACAGCTCCTCTTCCCTGCAGAATTCCTTGACGAACAGTTTTTCGCTCCTGCCGTATATATTCCAGTCAACGTAGCGGAATTCATCGCCGGAAGAATATTTCCTGTAATCCGCGAATTCAATACTACCGCCGGTGCGACGGCTTATCTTCCTGCCTTCCCTGCGGGATATCATGTATTTTTTTGTGATAAACGACAGAGTTTTAAGTTTTTTCAGGAATGGTTCTGTAAGGATGGCCGTCATTATCTCCTGTTTCTCCAGTCAAGTTCGTTCTCTGAGTTCATCGCAGGTGAAAGTTCATCCCTCGCACTGCTTTCCTTGCCGAAGAAAAGGGCATCCGGATGTTCCTGTATGAATTTAATGGTCTCATTGATTGTCTGAACGGTGTCCTGCATGGAAGACAGCAATTCCAGTCCGTTGTCATAAAAATCCCTTTTATTGATAAGCAGGCTGGCGGTACTGTCGCTATTCTCAATTTTAATGGCTATGTTGTTGACGGACTCAAGG
Source organism: Planctomycetota bacterium (assembly GCA_016220095.1). Lineage (GTDB taxonomy): Bacteria > Planctomycetota > MHYJ01 > JACQXL01 > JACRIJ01 > JACRIJ01. The sequence goes on from JACRIJ010000111.1 coordinate 110,929, forward strand.
ACTTTCTGAATTGTTTCGGTGTTCTGTTTCAATCCCGCGGTAACCTGCGAAATGTCATTTCCGGTGGTTTTTATCTGATTATTCAGGGTTTCGGTTGTAAGCTTGAATTGGCTGTTGATGTTGTCAACGGCGACGGAAAGCTGGGCCGTAGTGCCTTTCAGGTCCTTGACGAGATCGGACAGGGAATCCGGGAATTGGTTGGCTTTATCGGCAAATTGATTTGCCTTATCAACAAAAGCATTTGCCTTATCAAGAAACGAGTTGATTTTTTCCGTAAACGCGGCGACTTTATCCATGGCATTGGCGCCCTTCTGGGCCATATCCGCGGCGTTTGTAATGGTTTTCTTTACGCCGTTCTGGACTTCCGGGCTGGCAAGGATATCAGAAAGATGTTTCAGCGTACTCCTTATATCCTCCTGTATTAATGCTATGCCCGTATTGACATTTTTCTGGATATCGCTGAGCGTGGGAGATACAACGCCGTCAACGAATGCCGAATCGTCTATGGGCAGATACGGCGCCTTGGGCGTACCGAGCGAAAATTCCAGAACCCTTTCCCCTATAAGCCCGACGGATTCCACGACGAGCTGGGCATCTTTTTTGATATGGTATTTTTCCGATATGGCCATTACCACGTAGATTTTCGGGTCGTTGCCGCCTGTGATTTTGATTTCAGACACCTTGCCTATCTGCACGCCCGCGAGGTGCACAGGAGTGCCCTTCTCAATGCCGCCGCCGTAGGTAAACGAACCCGTAACCTTGTAGGATTTGGAAAAGGTATCCCTTTCCAGGATGACGATGACCACGCCGAGAAGTACAAGGCCGGCAACGACGAATAAGCCGACCAGCAAACCGGTTCTTTCTTCTTTCATAAATTACTCCTGTAAATATATTATGTTTTTTGCCACAGAGTACACAGAGACCACAGAGGAATAACGACGAAGCTTTTTTGGCGATGACGGAACGGCGTAATCGTATAACTCTGTATCTTCTGCGGCTTATTGCGTTCGTCGTTAGTTCTGACTTGTCTCGTTATCCCATTCCCTGCCTGTATACCTAAACGGATTCGTAACGAGTTCCTGTTCAGATACGCTTTCGCCCCAGGCATTATAATCGTACGAATTCAGGGTCTGTTGAGTTAAGGGGTTAAGGAGTTGACGGACGCTTCCTAAGCCATCTTGCATATAATAATAAGACTGCCCGCCTCTGGACATGGATATATTTTCGTCTAAGAATGGGGTATTATACGTCGCTGTAATTGTTTGTGTTGCAGGATTTGCCTCTGCAAGAACGTCGTTACCTTGGTGCCAATACTCGGTTATTCCTTCGCCGGATTGCGTTAAATTTTTTCTAATGCGCTTACCGAATACGTCGTAGCCGTACGAACTCGTCACGCCGTTGACCATCGCCGAAGTCATTCTATCCAGCGAATCAAATCCATAGCTCGTTACATCAGCTCCATTCTGTTTCTGAATAAGATTCCCATTGTCGTCGAAGCTATAATCCGTCTGCGTGCCGCCTGTAAACTCGCTTATAAGCTGATTCGCGGCGTTGTACGTGCAATCATTTTCTTTCATCTTATTCATAGTCATTTATAAAGGAATTATATCATTATCTGAAAATAATGCATGATATATCATAGTTCGTTCCGGCGCCGTAACGAAAAGCTTTAATTTAACTGGAGCAAGAAGAATTTCCTTGTCCATTAAAACCAAATCTTTTAGTAGTTCTACTAATTTCTTTTCAAATTCATTAATTGCATCTAAGGATGTTGTTATAAGAGTAAACTTATTTTCTTTTTCGTCGTGTTTTATTAAAAAAACGTAAGGGCCAATCATTGATAATTCTAAAATATATCTGATATTTCCCAGTGTAATCCAATAACTAAAACACATTTCGTCGTCTCCATAACTCAAATTCTGAATAGAGTAACCGTTTTCTGAACAAAAAGCCTGAAGTTGAAAAATTACATTTCCACGATTCCTTTCGCTAAGAACAAAATCAAATCGCGGTTCCTCAAGAGAACCATATTTAGCTTTTATGTTTTGCATAATCTCATCAATATCTGGTTTTTTCATAAAATTCCTCTTTAGTATTTTTCTGGCCCCCAAGGAGAACCATGAATATCGCCTTTTGCATCTTCAATAACTCTAATTTGTCATGTCATTCGGGTCAGGCCCTGAAAATTAAGTTTTCATTCCAGAAAAACTACAGAAATATTACATCATTGCTAATTGTAGCAATCATTGAATTATTTGTCAATCATTTTTCCGAATTGACAAGCATTCGCGCTTCTGAATAGCAGTATTGCATTTCATTTTACGCCAAGCCGCGATATTATTCTTGCAATTCTTTTTTTCAACCTGGGATCGGATAATATCATTTTGCCCAAGTTCCTTGCTGTTACCCCCACACAAGAGCTTGACACTCCAAATTTCATCCCAATCTCTGCACCTGTTGAATCCGCAAACCTCCATGTTAGAAACGTCGTAAGGGGTCAGGCCCTGAAAATTAAGTTTTCATTCCAGAAAAACTACAGAAATATTACATCATTGCTAATTGTAGCAATCATTGAATTATTTGTCAATCATTTTTCCGAATTGATAAGCATTCGCACTTCTGAA
>JACRIJ010000109.1 GCA_016220095.1 Planctomycetota bacterium
CCTCTTTTTAGAGGGGACATATACGAATTTCCCCTCTATTAAGAGCCCGCCTTCGCGCACCTGCGTGCCAAAGCCTGCCTGCACGCACCTGCGTGCTGAAGCACTTCGGTGCGTAAGCACGAAGCCGATGCTTCGTTTCGGTCGCCTACGCTCCAAAGCTTCAGCGACGGAGCGCAAAGGCAGGCACTACGGTGCGTAGGCACGAAGCCCGCTCTCGCTTTCGCGGCGTGTCCTCCGAAGCCACAGCGAAGGAGGAAGCCACTCCGGCGGAGCAAGGTCGGCGGGCGTAGGAAGGGGGTTAGGGGTGTGTCAAGCGTAACCTCGACTGAGGCCTTACAAATCAGCGTAACCCGTCAGTGAACGGGCAAACACGGACTACGGACGTTTTTAAACAGGGATTCTGCGAGACCTTAAACAGGACACGACGACTATGTTAAAATAAGATGACAAGCGTTAAGGCGTTACAGATTAACGGTTCCGTTGTTTTATTGTTAATCCATTGTTTAACGGGCGTCGTCAGTCTCTTAAAAGTCTCGTCAAGACCCTGTTAATTTATCGTCGTTCACTGCCCGGTTACAAATCTGCGTAACTGGTCAATAACGGGTGGATTTCAAGTCCCCTGCGGCACTGAGCGAAGCGAAATGCTTCTTCGCCACCTGCTTACCCGTTTACTGGCGACTTACGCCATCCTTTAAATCTTGACTTATCCTGCGGCTGGTGATTTAATACGAAGGAGAAAGAAGGAAAAATGGAGAAGGATGGACATTGTCCGAGCTTCGGGTCCCGGACGCCGGATCTCGGATCCCGGACCCCGGTTGCCGTTCCCCGTTTAAACGGGTCGCGAGAAACGGGCCATGCATCCTGAGTTTGGGAGTTTAATCTACTATTCGCTTCGTCCCGTCCCTCGCTACTCGCTACCAATTACTGGCTGTTCGCTACTGGTAAAAGGAGATTCTTATGTCCGACACCGGCATCATCTGGAAACCTTACGGGGATTACCTGTCTAAAAGCAATATAGCCCGCTTCATGAAGAAGCATAACATCAATAACTACGGCGAACTTATCAGCCGCTGTAACAGCGATACAGGCTGGTTCTGGGACGCGGCTCTCAAAGACCTCAATGTAGAATGGTTCCAGCCTTATACAAAAGTGTTTGACGATTCCAAAGGCTTTCCCTGGACTAAATGGTTTATAAACGGCAAAATCAATATCGTCCACAATTGCATTGACCGGCACATTAAGGCCGGCCTCGGCTCAAAACCCCATCTCGTCTGGGAAGGCGATGACGGCGCAGTCCGCACCGTATCATATTCGGAATTGGACAGGGATGTCTGCAAATTGGCTAACGCCCTGAAAAGGCTTGGCATTAAAAAAGGCGATACCATAGGAATCTACATGCCTATGGTACCTGAAATCGTTACAGCCTTTTTTGCCTGCCTGAAAATAGGCGCCGTAATTATTCCGGTTTTCTCCGGTTTCGGCGCGCGCGCCCTCGCGGACCGTCTTCAGGACGCAGAAGCAAAAGTGCTTTTCACCGCGGATGGCGGCCTGCGCCGCGGCAAACGCATTCCCGTTAAACAGGAGGCCGATGCCGCTGTTGAAAACGTGCCCTCGCTCAAAAAGGTCGTCGTCTTTCAACGACTCGGCATTGACGTGCCTATGACACCCGGCAGAGACGTATTCTGGAAGGATTTCGTAAACAATGAATCCGATAAGTGCCCTACCGAAATACTTGACGCCGAGGATTATTCCATTATTATATACACCTCCGGCACCACGGGTAAGCCCAAAGGCACCGTTCATACGCACGCGGGCTGTATCGCGCAAATGTCGAAAGAACTCGGCTACTACTTTGACGTCAAACCTGATGACAGGTTCTTCTGGTTTACCGACATCGGCTGGATGATGGGGCCGTGGGAAATAATCGGAGTCTCTTTCTTCGGCGCTACATACCTTATTTTTGAAGGCGCACCGAATTATCCAAATCCTGATCGGCTGTGGGAACTGATTGAAAAATATAAAATTACCCACCTCGGCATATCCCCTACGGCCATACGCCTGATGATGACCTATCCGGACGAATGGATAAAGAAGCACAATCTGGATTCCCTGCGCTATCTCGGCTCTACCGGCGAAACCTGGGATCCGGATTCGTATATGTGGTATTTCAATAATACTGGCGGCGGCAGGTGCCCTGTCATCAACATCTCCGGCGGCACGGAAATCGTAGGTTGTCTGCTGGCGCCTCTGCCCATTACCGAACTCAAACCCTGCACCCTGCGCGGCCCGGGCCTCGGCATGGACATTGACGTCTTTGACGAATCCGGCAAATCCATCCGCAACGGCATCGGACATCTCGTCTGCAAAAAACCCGCGCCTTCCATGACTAAAGGATTCCTTAAAGACCCGCAACGATACCTGGACACCTATTTTTCAAAATTCCCCAATATCTGGTACCACGGCGATTGGGCAAAAACGGATGAAAACGGTTATTGGTTCCTGTACGGCAGGTCCGATGATACCATCAAAGTAGCCGGCAAAAGGACAGGGCCATCGGAAATTGAATCCGCCCTGATTGAACATCCTTCAGTATCCGAGGCCGCGGCTATCTGCGTACCGCACGAGATTAAAGGCGAAACCGTGGTGTGTTTCGTGGTGCTTCAGCCCGAAATACCTCCGTCTGAAAAACTCAGGGAAGAACTCAAGGAGCAAGTGGTAAAATTGCTCGGTAAAACCCTCAGGCCCGAAGAATTGAAATTTGTCAAGGCCCTGCCTAAAACCCGCTCAGCCAAAATCGTACGCGCGGTTATAAAGAAAAAATATCTGAAACAGGACACTGGAGATACTTCGTCCGTAGAAAATTTGGACGCAATTGAAGAAATCGCACGGGCATTGTAACACCCGTACTTAACCCTCAACCCCTAATCCTCAATACTTAACCAAGTTATTAAGGAACGAAAAACGCTAACTTTTACTATTCCGCGTAAAACTATGAATATAACAAGCTATACACAAATGAAATACCGCAAAGCCATTCTGGTTCTATCAGCTCTTTGCCTGTTACAGTGGTTCATGTTCGCGGAGGAACCGCAAATCAAATCAGCGAAAGAACTTCTCCAGGGAATAGGCTTGAATGAGCCATCCCAGGATAAGCTTATTGAATTCATCACGGGCAAATCCGAAACGGTCACGGCATTGATAAAACAACTTAATGACAACGACTGGACTAAACGCGATAATGCCCACAAAATGCTGGTAAAAACAGGAACAGCCGCTATAACACAATTGGTTGAAGCGCAGAGCAATTCTCCCATAGATGTCAAACTGAGAATACCAAATATCATAAACGAGATAAACAGCACTGAAAACGACTCGTGTACACTGGCCGCCATACGGCTCTTAGGCCAATACCAGGATGATAAAACACGGACGCTCCTGCTTGAACTTCTTTGCATTGAATCCGTAGATATAGCCGCCGAATCCGCGGATGTATTGTCAAAGATGCCTCCATCCTCTGACACGCAAAAAGCCCTTGAACAATTCAATAAAAGAATGTATGACGAAAAAAACAAGCATCTTGTCGTCTGGGTGGATAACAATAATACAATTATGATTCTTAATATTAACACGAAAAAAGCCATTGAACTCTATAAAGATAAAATTGGCAGATTTTCATACCCGATTCTCTCTCCGGACAATTGCTATGTCGCATTCGCCATACCCGAAAACAAGCTGAATATCATCAGGACAAACGGCAAAAATTTACGCACCATAGCAGACTTCACAGAAGGTGACAGGTATCTGTCATTTACATGGTCGCCTGACTCAACGAAAATTGCAGTAGCGCTAAATGCTACTTATGAAGATGAGGACGGGCTATACCTTGTCGATATACTGACCGGCAAGAAAGAGAAATTGATGGGCGGTGACATTTATTCGCCCGCATTCTCTCCTAATGGCAAGGAAATCGCCTTTCAAGCCGCGATAGTATCCCATTACCAAATTTACACAATACGCATCCAGAATAAGTCCTTCAGCAGAATATCAGAACATGAAGACCCTGATTATGACCCATGGTGGGAACACGATGGTAAACATATCATATTCAGAAGCGCGGATGGATTCATGTATATCACGGATTCAGATGGTGAAAATGAAAAGAAATTATTGCCAACCGCTGATATGACAGGCGTATTTGACTCTCCGGACAATAAACGCGCCGCGCTTATCCAGAACGGCAAATTGCTCATGGGATCCCGTGGAGACAAAAAAAATGATTTTAAGCTGATGTCCGGCGTTAAAGACGACACCGAAATACTGGGATGGTCTGATGACAGCACGAAAGTAATATTGATAACAAAAAAACTGACACAACCTCTCCCCTTCCCCACTCCTCTTGGACCTAACGATAAGATTAAGATAGAAAGAAATATCATCTTTTCCGTTGACGAATCAGGGAATGAAACGATTATATATGAATACGAATAAGGCGTCAGTCAAGGCTGCTTTTTCAAGAATTAAAATGCAATTAAACTATATAGATACACGCGATCGCGTATCTCTATATAACCTTTTTATTTAATTTTTAGCATTTCCTAAGGAGCACTTTTATGGATTTGAAAAATGTCAAATATGAATCAAAAAACGGCATCGCTTTTATCACCGTAAACAGGCCCGACAAACTCAACGCCTTGAACGATGAGACCATCAGCGAATTAATAATGGTCTTCCACGATATCGCCCACGACGACTGCGTGCTATCGGCTATCGTTACAGGCGCGGGCAATAAGGCGTTCATCGCCGGCGCGGACGTCGCCGAACTTTCTAAAAACGACGCCACCGCGGCAAAAAGGACTGCCCAAAAGGGCCAACTGCTCACCATTCTGGTTGAAAACCTCGGCAAACCCGTCATCGCGGCCATCAACGGTTTTACACTCGGCGGCGGATGCGAATTTGCCATGGCATGCACCATCAGAATCGCGTCGGAAAACGCCAAACTCGGCCAGCCGGAAGTAAATCTCGGCATCATTCCCGGTTACGGCGGCACCCAGCGCCTTCCGCGCATAGTCGGCAAAGGCCGCGCCATGGAAATGATACTCACAGGCGACGCGATTGACGCGCAGGAAGCCTGGCGCATAGGGCTTGTAAACAAGGTCGTGCCTCAGGATAAACTCCTTGAAGAGGCCGAAAAAATGGCCCGTAAGATAATGTCGCGCGGACCGCTTGCGGTGCGTTATTCCATGGAAGCCATTAATGCCGGCCTTGAAATGGCGCTTCGCGAAGGCCTTACCCTTGAAGCCAACCTCTTCAGCAGTATCTGCGCTACGAATGATATGAAAGAAGGGATGACGGCATTCCTTGAAAAACGGACGACAAAGTTCCAGGGGCAATAGCGGAGTCTATGGACGAAAATGAAGAATGAATAATGAAAAATGAAGGACGACGATCAACGGTAAAAAAAACAGCAATTATTCTGGTATTGACATTCTTACTTTTAGCAATAGCATACGGTTGCTGGTATAAGCTTGAACCGTACTATTATATTTGGATGTTAAGGGCAGATAAAAAAGGCGAAGAAGGAAGCATTAAATATTCAAAAAAACTGGTTGAATGCGGCGACAGGGCTATCATCCCAATAATACAGGAATTGAAATCCGCAAGCCCCTTTTTAAGAGGCGCTTGCTATTTGCCGGGCGTATTACGGGACTTAAAACTTACGGCGTACTCCTGCTTGAAAGAAGAATATGAAAGAACGCCGGATTCATCAGCGCGAACCAATCTGCTCTATGCATTGATGTTGTCATTTAATGATTTGTCGCAATTCGACGCATGGCTTGCCGGCCATGATTCAAAACACGTGAATATTTGTACAGCAAGTTTCATCGAACGCCATTTAACTTCCATGATAAAAAGCCCGTTCCCAGGCATCTTTTCTGAAGAAAACGGAGCTTGCAAGGTAAATACGAAATTTATTGCATGGTGGCTTGAAAATAAAGAATACCTGTATTGGGACGATATAGAAAAATCCTTTCTACTAAATGATGCGGCCAGGAAAAACGTGACGCCTATTAATGATTATCTGCATTATCACTTTTGAAAGAAGGGTTTACAGTCTAATTCCGCAACTTCCGCGCATTTTACCTGCCTGCGCGGCCTGTCCTCCGAAGCCATAGCGAAGGAGGAAGCCCGCTTCGGCGGAGGCAGGCCCGCCTATACGCTTTTCACTCCTTCGGAGTTGACCTGCGCGCGTTGTCTTGTCTAAGCACTTGTTTTTCGCTTATGGGAAAGCGCCTTCACTCACTGATGTGCTGCGTAAAATACGTAGCCCCGACAGAGGCGAGGCACTTAGGCGGGCCTGCCTCGCCGAAGCGGGCTTCGTGTCTACGCACCGAAGTGCCTGCCTTTGCGCTCCGTCGCTGAAGCTTTGCCCGTCCTCCGCAGTCCCGATAAATCGGGACGGAGGATGGAGAGCGTAGGCGACCGAAACGAAGCATCGGCTTCGTGCTTACGCACCGAAGTGCTTCAGCACGCAGGTGCGTGCAGGCAGGCTTTGGCACGCAGGTGCGCGAAGGCGGGCTCTTAATAGAGGGGAATTTCGTATATATCCCCTCTAAAAAGAGGGGATCCAGGGGTGTGTCGTCCGTGTTCAGCGTTATCGAAAAACCAGCATAAACCCACCTCGACTGAGGCGGTACAGCATTTTATTAAGTAAGGCCTCAGTAGAGGTGGCATTTTAACATAGTAGTTATAATAGAAAAAATAAAAGCGTATAGTAGCCCAGCCATTTATGGCTGGGGTTGTATGCCAAAAGCCTAATACTTACGCCATTCATGGCGTTATGTTAAGGGC